>NZ_JBFUID010000088.1:0-34667 GCF_056402055.1 Pseudomonas sp. P4_C4
GGGCGGGTGGATCAAGATCAAAAGCTGCAGGCGAGCTAACGCTCGGCCTGATGAGTGGTGAGAAGCGACGCGGTGGTGTGGGCTGCTGTGCTTTTGCTGTTCTGTGGGAGCGAGCTTGCTCGCGATGACGGCCTTTCAGCCGACTGGGTACATCACAGACGAACGACCCCAGCAAACAGGCCGGCCGGTAGGCCGCCTCGGACGCTTTTGCGGTACACGCCCCCTCGTGAGGCCGAGTGGAGGTGTTCATCCGGGGATGGGCGCGCAGCGCCGTTCGACGCAGTCGAACTCATTGCATGTAGGTCGAAGCGCAGCCGACCGGAGGGCAATGCCCCCGGATGAATACCGGAGCGAAGGAACGCCGAGCCTAAGCGAGGGGCCGTACGTAAGGGGCGAGACCTTTTGGTTACTTTTGGGGCGTTTGCCAAAAGTGACCCGCTGTAAGAGCGGAACCATAAGCGGCCGTTACCGCAGCAACGGATATGTACTCCATCAACCAAGAGCCTGGTCGGCCCAGAGGCCGCCAAGGCCTAGTCCCCTCGGACGATGTGACGACTGGACGTCAGAGCAAGAATCCATCGCACTCCCCAACCAACAAAAAGGCCCAGTGCGATGAACGACGTCAATCTCAAAGCCGACATGCTCCAGGCCATGCGCCGCCTGGCCAAGTCAGTCACCATTATCAGCACCAGCAACGGCTCCGAACGCTTCGCCATGGCCGCCACCGCGGTCGACTCGCTGAGCACCGAGCCGCCATCGCTGCTCATCTGCGTCAACAAGACCGCCTCGCCCCACGCTGCACTGGCGACCGGCGCCGACTTCTGCGTCAACATCCTCGGCGTCGAACAACAAGACCTGGCCAACCTGTGCAGCGGCGCGATCAAGGGCGAAGCACGCTTCGACCGTGGCAACTGGCTGACCAGCCCGGGCGGCATTCCTTACCTGGGTGACGCACAGTCGGCGATCCTCTGCCGCCAGGACGGCCACTTCAGCTACGGCACCCACACCGTATTCATCGGGCGCATCCTGCAGATTCACACCACTGACGCCATCACCCCGCTGGTCTACCTCGACGGCAGCTACACCACCACCGCCAAACCCTCTCCTTCCTTCGCTGTAGCCGGCTGAGGCCTGGACATGGACGGCGTGAACGGGTTGACGGCGTTGCGAGTGAACAGCGCCGACCAGTTGCCATGGGATGACCGTTGCGATTTGCTGATCGTCGGGTTTGGCGGAGCCGGCGCCTGTGCCGCCATCGAAGCCAGCACTCGCGGCCTGTCGGTGCTCGCACTGGATCGCTTCGAAGGCGGCGGCGCCACGGCGCTGAGCGGTGGCGTGGTCTATGCCGGCGGCGGTACGCCGTATCAGCATCAGGCTGGCTATGAAGACACCAGCGAAGCCATGTTCAATTACCTGCGTCAAGAAGTCGGCGAGGCCGTCAGCCACGAGACATTGCGGGCGTTCTGTGAAGGCAGCCGCGAGCAACTGGCCTGGCTGGAGCGTCAAGGCGCGGCGTTCGAGGCAAGCGTCCCGCCGCACAAAACCTCGTACCCGAGTGACCAGTACTACCTCTATTACTCCGGCAACGAAGCCGTGCCGGCCTATGCCGCCAGCGCCAAGCCGACGCCCCGTGGACACCGCACCAAAGGCCCGGGCATGTCCGGCGCCAGCCTGTTCGCCCCGCTCAAGGCCAGCGCCTTGCGTCACGGCGCGCGCCTGCGCAGCCAGTGCGAAGTGCGGCGACTGGTGCTCGACCTCGACGACAAGGTCCTCGGTGTCGAAGCCTGGCAATTGCCGTCGGGTAGCCGCGCCGCCGAACAACATGCGCGTCTGTCACGCTGGGCCGCCGCCATTCATATGTACGCTCCGGCGTTGGCCGACCGCTTGCGCGCCCGTCAGCGTCGCATCGAACAGACCAGCGCCATTCGGCAATTGATTCGCGCCGAACAGGCGGTGTTGCTGAGCAGCGGCGGTTTTATCTTCAATCGCGATCTGGTGCGCCAACACGCGCCGCAGTACCTGGCCGGTCTGCCGCTGGGCGCCACCGGTTGCAACGGCAGCGGCATCGCCCTTGGCCAAAGTGCTGGCGGCAGCGTGGCGCGGATGGACAAGGTCAGCGCCTGGCGTTTCATCAACCCGCCACTGGCCTGGGCTCGCGGGCTGATCGTCAATGCTCGCGGACAGCGTTATGCCAACGAAGAAATCTACGGCGCGACCCTCGGCCACGCCATGGTCGAAGAACAGGATGGCCGCGCCATTCTGATACTCAATCGGGCGCTGGTTCGAGAAGCACTCAGCCAGGTCGGCCCCGGCAAAGTCTGGAATTTCCAGCGTCTGCCGGTGCTGCTCAATCTGCTGTTCAACGCCAAGCGCAGCAACAGCCTCGCCGGCTTGGCCAAACGCTGCAACCTGCCGCCCGAACTGCTGCGCCAAAGTGTCGAACGCTATTCCCGCGCAGCACGCGGTGAGGTCGCCGACGAGTTCGGCAAATCCGCCACCATGCTCACCGACCTCGACCAAGGCCCGTGGTACGCCCTCGACTTGTCTTTCGACAGCAAACTCTTCCCCTGCCCGGTCATCACCCTGGGCGGGCTGAAGGTCTGCGAGGACAGCGGTCGGGTGCTGGACCACGCCGGCCAGCCAATAAACGGTCTCTACAGCGCCGGCCGCAATGCGGTCGGGGTCGCCTCCAACCTGTATGTCTCCGGCCTGTCCCTGGCCGACTGCATTTATTCCGGTCGCCGGGCAGCCGCCCACGTGGCCGACCAATTCGCACTTCAAACCGCACGATCAGGAGAACAACAATGCAACGTGTAGAAGGCAAAGTCTGCATCATCACCGGCGCCGCCAGCGGCATCGGTCGCGAAGACGCCCTGCTGCTGGCCCGCGAAGGCGCCAAAGTGGTACTGACCGACCTCAATGAAGAGGCCGGTCGCCAGGTGGCTGCGGAAATCGGCGCCAACGCGCTGTTCATCCGCCACGACATCGCCAGCGAAAGCGATTGGCAACAGGTGGTCAAGACCACCGTCGAACACTTCGGCCGCCTCGACGTGCTGGTCAACAACGCCGCGATCCTCGCGCTGGGCAGCATCGAAGACACCACGCTGGAACTGTGGCAGAAAGTGCAGAAGATCAACGGCGAGGGCTACTTCCTCGGCTGCAAGTACGCGATCCAGGCCATGAAGGAAACCGGTGGTGGTTCGATCATCAACATGTCGTCGGTCGCAGCATTAGGCGCCATGCCGATGTTCTGCGCCTACTCGGCGTCCAAAGGTGCGGTGGCGGCGATGACCCGTTCCATTGCCTTGCACTGCAAGCAGCAGGGCTACCGCATCCGCTGCAACAGCGTGCACCCGGATGGCGTGAACACGCCGATGACCCAGGCCCTCGCCGGTGGTCAGCCGATCCCGCAGGAAGCGCTGGACCAGGACCCGATGAACCGCATGGCCGCGCCACGGGACATTGCCAACGTGGTGCTGTTCCTTGCCGCCGACGAGTCGCGGTTCGTCAACGGTGCCGAGATCCGCGTCGACAACGCCCAACTGATCAGCGGGCTCTGAGGCCGAGGTGAACATGGGCACGCAACAACAGAACCTGACCCTGGCCGAACACACGACGGCAAGCGTCTCATTGCAAGTGTGCGCGGTGATCGACGAGACCGCTGACGCGCGCTCGCTGGTGCTGGACATACCGCCAAACCTGCGTGAGCGCTTTCGCTACAAACCGGGCCAGTTCCTGAGTTTTCGCGTGCCCTTGGCCGGCAAACTGTTGACCCGCTGCTATTCCATGGCCAGCTCGCCCCTCGCGGACGCGCTGCCCAAGGTCACGGTGAAACGGGTCGACGGTGGCCGGGTGTCGAACTGGATGAACGAAGTGCAGGTCGGCGACTGGCTGGAAGTGCTGCCACCGGCCGGGCATTTCTGCCTGGACCCGCAGGCGGACACCGAAAAGCCCCTGGTCCTGTTCGGGGGCGGTTCGGGCATCACCCCGGTGTTTTCCATTCTCAAATCGGTGCTGCACAGCAGTCGGCGGCCGATCAAGTTGATCTACGCCAACCGCGATGAAGCGTCGGTGATTTTCAAGGACGAGCTGTGCCAGTTGATCAAGGCGCATCCTGATCAACTGCACGTGGTGCACGTCCTCGATTCGGTGCAGGGTTTCCTGACGGACCATCAGGTCCGTAATCTGCTGCGCGGATCAGCCGGCGGCGACTACTTCATCTGCGGGCCGGGACCGTTCATGGACACCGTGGAGCGCACGCTGCTGGCGCTGGGCGAAGCGGCGGAGCGCATTCATGTCGAACGTTTCGTCTCACCACCGGACCCCGACGAGCTGTTGGCCGAAGAAGCCCTCGCCCGCGAGGCAGCGATGGGGTCGCAGTGCGAAGCGCTGATCGTCGAGCTCGATGGCGAACAACACGAAATCGCCTGCCAGCCCGGCGATACCTTGCTGCAAAGTTGCAAAGCGGCCGGCCTGGACGTGCCATCGTCCTGTGAAGAAGGTTTTTGCGGGGCCTGCATGTGCGTGGTCAAGGAAGGTGAGGTTCAGTTGGCGCGCAACGATGTGCTGACGCCCAAGGAACTGGCCGACGGCTGGACACTGGCCTGCCAGAGCCGACCGACGGGTGCCCGGGTACGCCTGAAATTCCCGGATTGAAGATACGCATCCCCCTGTAGGAGCGAGCCGGCTCCGGGCGGCGTTCCGACGATGGACGTCAACGATAATGCGCCCTTTCTGAATGAACGCGGTGCCCGGACGTTTTTCGCGAGCAGGCTCGCTCCTACAGTTGAAATGCGCCAGACGGGGGATCTATTGCTTAGTCTCAACGGACGATCACTCGGGCCCGGTCTGCAGTTAGACTCGGCCCCAGCATTAGCCCACAACAATAAAAGAGGTGCAGTTATGGCTCGTTTGCAGAATAAGGTTGCGGTGGTCACCGGCGGTGCTTCGGGGATCGGTCTGGCCTGCGTGCGCCGTTTCGCCGCCGAAGGCGCGCAAGTGGTCGGGCTGGACATCGGTAGCGCACCGGCAGACTTTCCCGGCCTGTTCATGACCCTGGACGTGCGCGACGAAGCGCAGGTGCAGCAGGTCATGCAAGAAGTCATCAGCCGCTTCGGGCGCATCGACGTACTGGTCAACGCCGCCGGCGTCGCCGACCAGGGCAGCGTGACCCAGACCACTACCGCTGCCTGGCAACGGGTGATGGACATCAACCTGACCGGCAGCATGCTCACCAGCAAATACGCGCTGGAATCGATGGTTGAGCAGCGTGGTGGTTCGATCATCAACGTCGGTTCGATCTTCGGCCTGCAAGGCTGCGATGGCAACGTGGCCTATAACGTATCCAAGGGCGGCATCAACCAGCTGACCCGCTCGATGGCCATCGACTACGGCTACGCCAACATTCGCGTCAACGGTCTGTGCCCGGGCCTGATCGAAACGCCGATGACCAGCATGGTCCGTGACAATGACGCGTTCCACGCCTTCTTCGCCTCGCAGCACATGCTCAGCCGCTCCGGGCAGCCGGAAGAAGTGGCTAACGTCGCGCTGTTCCTGGCCTCGGACGAAGCATCCTTCGTCAGCGGCCAGATGATCGCCGTGGACGGTGGTTTTTCCGCCGGTCGCCGTTTCGCCCCACCCGCCCAGTAATTCGCAATCCGGCCGGGCGCCCTGCCCGGCCTACTCCCTTTTTCGTACTTGTCTTCTAACCGGGGAGGCCCCATGCCGCCTGTCGCCACCGCACTGACCATCGCTCAACTGTTCGCCAACGCTGCCCAGGCCTACGGCGACCGCCCGGCCATCGAGGACGCGGGCCACGTCATCAGCTACCGACAACTGGACCAACTGCGCCGCCAGGCTGCCCGCGCACTGCTGGCCCTCGACGTACAGGTCGGGGACCGCGTGGCGATCTGGGCGCCCAACGTGTGGGAGTGGATCGTCGCCGCCGGCGCCCTGCAGTGTGTCGGCGCCGCCCTGGTGCCGCTCAATACCCGGATGAAGGGCAGCGAGGTCGGCTACATCCTGCGCGAAAGCGGCACCTGCGTGCTGTTTGCCATCGGTGAATTCCTCGGCGCGGACTACCCCGGCATGCTGGCGTCGGAAGACCTGCCTGAGCTGCGTCACATCGTCAGTCTGCGCGGCGCCAATTCGGGCACCCTGGCTTGGGAGCGGTTTATGGATCTGGCGGCCGACGTGCCGCAACTGGCCTTGCGCAGCCGCGAGCAAAGCGTCGGCCCGCAAGCCTTGTCCGATGTGCTGTTCACTTCGGGTACCACCGGCAAGCCCAAAGGCGTGATGACCAGCCACGGCCAGAACCTGCGAATCGTGCGCGACTGGAGCGATATCGTCGGCTTGCGCGAGAGCGATCGCTACCTGATCGTCAATCCGTTCTTCCATTCCTTCGGCTACAAGGCCGGTTGGCTGGCCGCATTGATGCGTGGCTGCACCCTCCTGCCGCAGCAAGTGTTCGACGTGCAGGCCGTGCTCGAATGCGTGCAGCGCGAACGCATCAGCGTGTTGCCCGGGCCGCCGACGTTGTATCAGTCGTTGCTGGCCCATCCGCAACGCAGTGAATTCGACCTGAGCTCCTTGCGCGTGGCGGTGACCGGGGCGGCGGCAATCCCCGTGGAGATGATCCACCGCATGCGCGACGAACTCGGATTCGCCACCATCGTCACCGCGTATGGCCTGACGGAGGTCTGCGGTTTCGCCACGATCTGCCGCGCCGGCGACTCTGCGGAACTGGTCGCCAACACCAGCGGCCGGGCGATGCCGGGGGTAGAAGTACGCTGTGTCGGCAACAACGGTCGCAGCCAGCCGGCGAACATTCCCGGTGAAGTGCAGATTCGCGGCTACAACCTGATGCAGGGCTATCTCAACAATCCTGAAGCCAGCCAGGAAATACTCGATGCCGACGGCTGGCTGCACACCGGCGACATCGGCATGCTCGACGAACAGGGTTACCTGCGCATCACCGACCGCCTCAAGGACATGTTCATCACCGGCGGCTTCAATGTGTACCCGGCAGAGATCGAACAGTGTCTGCTGACCTATCCGGGCGTGGCCCAGGCAGCGGTGATCGGGATTCCCGATGAGCGCATGGGTGAGGTGGCGATGGCGTTCCTGCTGCCCGCGCCCGGGATGGAAATCGAGCAGGCGCAGTTCCTCGCCTGGTGCCGTGAGCAGATGGCCAACTACAAGGTTCCGCGCCGGGTGCAGGTATTGCAGAGCATGCCGATCAATGCGGCGGGCAAAGTGACGAAGAATGTGTTGCGCGAGTGGGCACTGCAGCCAACCGACTAAACGCAAACCCTGTAGGAGCGAGCCTGCTCGCGATGGTGTGTCAGTCGACATCAATGCTGACTGTACCGGCCTCATCGCGAGCAGGCTCGCTCCCACAGTGTTCGAGGGTGTACACAGACTTCGCGTCCGACACAGATCAACTGTGGGAGCGAGCTTGCTCGCGATAGCGTCAGGTCAGTCGACATAGATGTTGAATGTTCTGCCGTCATCGCGAGCAAGCTCGCTCCCACAGGGTTTTATGTTTTACCTGCTACCGAGTCAGACCACCCGCGCCGGATGCTGCTGGCGCGGGTCGCCGAGCATGGCACGATAGGACGGTGGCTGGCGGCCTTCGGCTTCGCTGATGCCATAACCCGGCGCGACTTCGGCGGTGATCAGGGTCTGCCCGGTCAACGCCATCAACTGCGGGTCATTGAGCAAGGCATGAATCACCCGCCCGTTGAATTGCGGGGTTTCGGCGTGGGCCAGAAACGCCTGGTACTGCTCGCCATGCTGCTCGCCGGCAATCCTGGTGCGTTCGGTCAGTTGCGGGCCGAGCCACAGCGACAACGCCGCCACGCCCTGCCCTTCGAAATCGATCGCCATGTCGGCCGCCAGCTTGTCGACGCCGGCCTTTTGCGCGCCGTACGCCGGGCCATGCATGTAGCACCCGGCGCCGAATGACGACGTGAAGCAAATCAGGCCTTGAGTACTTTTCAGCAACAGCGGTGCCGCGTAGTAGCTGGCGATGTAGGCCGAGCGCAGGCCGACGTCGAGAATGCGCACCAGGTCCAGCGGCTTCACCCAGAACGGTCCCGGTTCGATCAACTGGTCATGGATGAACGCTACGTTATTCACCAGCAAATCCAGATGCCCGCATTCCTTTTCGACCTGCGCAAACAACGCCTCGACTTGCGCATCATCGGCGTGATCACAGACCACCGCGATACCGCGTCCGCCGGCGGCAGTAATCGCAGCGGCGGTGTCCTCCAGCGAACCGCGCAAGGCATGCCCGTACAAATTCGATCCGCCCTGCGTCGGGGCGCGGCCAGTGACGTACACGGTCATGCCGGCCGCCCCAAGGGCCAAGGCGATGCCCTGCCCCACTCCGCGACTGGCGCCGGTAACGACAGCGATCTGTTGACGTGGGTGATTCATTCGACACTCCCGAACAAGGTCTTGGCCGCAGCGGTTTCGCTCTGGCGCTTGATGTGATTGGCCGCCAGGTAACCGAAGGTCATGGCCGGGCCGATGGTCGAACCGGCGCCCGGATAGGTGCGGCCCATCATCGAGGCGGCGCTGTTGCCGATGGCGTACAGGCCGTTGATCGGTTCGCCGTCTTCATGCAACACGCGGGCGTGCACGTCGGTCAGCAGGCCACCCTTGGTGCCGATGTCTCCGGCGTCGATGCGCACGGCGTAGAATGGCCCTTTGAGCAACGGCGCCAGGCACGGATTGGGTTGCACGTTGGGGTCGCCGTAGTAGCGATCGAACAGCGATTCGCCCTTGTGGAAATCCTCGTCGACACCCAGCACGGCCATGCCGTTGAAACGCTGCACGGTGCGCACCAACCCGCCCGCGTCGACGCCGATTTTCGTCGCCAATTCTTCCAGGCTCGACGCCTTGTGGAAGTAGTCGCGCAGGTGCTCGGGCAATTGCCAATCGCGCTGGGCATAGCCCGGCAGCAAGGCGCCGCACGGATATTTGCGGCGGAACTCGGCGTCGAACACCATCCAGCACGGCACGCTCGCAGCACCTTCGCGGTTATTGGCGTACATCGCATAAACGATATCGGTGTAGGGCGCAGCTTCGTTTACGAAACGCTCCCCCGCCGCATTGACCATCACGCACCCCGGCAAGGTGCGCTCGACAAACAACGCACGCTGCTTTTCTTCGCCCTTGACGTAAGTGGTCGGCGCCCACCAGCTGTGTTCCATCAACGCGGTCCGCGCGCCGATGGCCTGGCCGGCGCGAATGCCGTCGCCGGTATTGTTCGGCGGCGTGGCACTCCAGTTCGCCTGGGACGGCTGCGGCAGGTACTGCTCACGCATAGCCTGATTACGCTCGAAACCACCGGCAGCGATGATCACCCCGTAGCGCGCCTTGACGTTGAGCAACTGACCGTTGCGATTGACCCGCGCCCCGCCGACCCGGTCGCCGACCAGCAGCAGTTCTTCCAGCGCACAGTCGAGCCACAGCGACTTGCCGCGATCCTGCAACGAACAGCGCAAGGCACCGATCAAGGCATTGCCCAGGGTCAGGAAACGATCGCGACGGGACAAACGCCGCCCCTCGCGATCACGCCAGTAGCGCCACATCACCCGCAGGGTCAGGCGTAACCAGCCGGGGCCGCGGCACAGCAACACTTGCGCCTCTTTCATGGTCATAGCCATGCGCCCCATCATCAGGGTGCCGGGGGACGGAGCGCGCATGCGCAAAAATTCTTCGCCGAGTTCAGCGGCATCGAACGGTTGCGGATCCATCGAACGATAGCCCGGTTTGCCGCCCTCGACTTCCGGGTAGTAATCGGCGTAGCGCGGTTGCGCCTCGAAGCGCACGCGGGTGTGTTTTTCCAGGTACTCGACCATCTCCCGGCCGTGCTCGACATAGGCTTCAATGCGCCCGTCGTCGATCTCGCCGCGGGTCACGGCGCGGATGTAGGCAATCGCTTCGGCCGCCGAATCACTGCCGCCGATGGCGTTGATCCGGTGGTTGTTGGGGATCCAGATGCCGCCACCGGACACCGCCGAGGTGCCGCCGTACTCGCCGCTCTTTTCGATCAGCAACGCATTCAACCCCAGGTCATGAGCGCGCAGCGCAGCGGTCATGCCCCCGGCTCCCGAGCCTATCACCAACACATCACAGCACTCGTCCCATTTGATCCCGGCAGCGTTCATGCGATCACCCTTGTTCAGCGCCCATCAGGCAGAAACCGCCTCCGCCGGATCTTCGCCCGGTGCAGTCGGTCTCGGGATTGTTCGCCGCGCGCGCCGGGCGTTCATCGTCCGATGGGACTAAGCCACAGACCGGAGCGCACCTGATCCCCTGTAGGAGCTGTCGAGTGAAACGAGGCTGCGATCTTTTAAGAGCCAGATCAAAAGATCGCAGCCTTCGGCAGCTCCTACAGCAATCCGCCGTTCCCGTACAAATCGCTTAGTCCGCTTGGACGATGTTGCACGCAAGTCGCGACTCCATAGTCGCCCACAGCACCAATCATCCCCCCTGAAATGCAGGTCGGGCAGGTCTGACCTGGGCCATGAGGACGACATGATAAAAACAATAATCGCCCCACCAACACAGCACCCTCGCACACAGCTTGTTCTATTGATGCTGGCTGGCGGATTGAGCGCTCACGTTAACGCCATGAGCTTTCAGCCAAGCGAAGACTTGAGCATCGACTGGGACACCACTCTGACGTACAGCCTCGCCTGGCGGACCGAGGCTCGCGATCACAAACTGACCGCGAACGCTAACGGCAACGACGGCGACAACGCGTTCGACAAAGGCAGCCTGATCAACAACCGCAGCGGCTTTCTCACCGAAGCCAACATCAAGTGGCAGGACGACTACGGCGTGTTCGTCCGGGCGACGGGCTTCTATGACAACGTCTACGATCAGGACAACGACAACACCACCGGTACCTCGAACTGCTTCGCCGGCGGCCATTGCAGCCAGCCCGACCGTTTCTCCCAGGACACCATCGACCAGCATCGCAATGAATTGCGCATGCTCGATTACTACGCCTATGGCACCTGGGACGTGAGCGGCCACGCCCTCAACGCGCGCCTGGGTAACCAGGTGGTGAGCTGGGGTGAAAGCCTGTTCTACCCGGGTATTTCCGCGGCCCAGAGCCCGGTGGACGCGACCAAGGCGACCACTCCGGGCGTCGAGGTCAAGGAAATCCTGCTGCCGGTCGGCCAACTGTTCACCCAGTTCGCCCTGACCGAAAGCCTGGGTATCCAGGCCTACTACCAATACAAGTGGGAGAAAACCGAGTTGTTCGGCGTGGGTAGCTACTTCTCCACCACCGACTTCATCGATGAGGGTGGTTTCAACGACGCCTCCGGTTTCGTCACCCGCCTCAAGGACGACAAACCGAGCGACAGCGGCCAGTACGGTCTGGCCTTCACCTACGCCGCCGAGTCGCTGAACAACACCGAGTTCGGCATCTACTACGCGCGTTATCACGACAAGACCCCGTCGCTGGACTTCGCATCGACCCTGGGCCGCTATCAGGTGCGCTACTTCGACAACATCGACCTGTTCGGCGCGAGTTTCGCCACGGTGCTGGGCGACGTCAGCTGGGCCGGTGAAGTCAGCTACCGCGACGGTACGCCGGTAATGGTCGACAACGGTTTCTCCAGCCCCGTGCGCGGCAAGACCGTGCAAGCGCAAACGTCGATGATCTACGTGCTCGGCCCGACCTTCTTCGCCGACAACACCAGCCTGACCGGCGAAGTGGTCTACAACACCGTGGTCAGCAACGACAAGTCGCAGCCAGTGACCCTGGCCCCTGGCTTCGCGCTGCCGGGAACCGACAGCCTGGTCTATGACCGCGATGCCTGGGGCTACACGGTGCAGGCGAACTTTGACTACAACAACGTGTTCAGCGGATGGGACATGTCGGTGCCTGTCACCTTCAGCGCCGCCGCCCACGGCGACAGCTCGATGGTCGGCTCGATCAACGCCGGCCAGAACGATAACCGCGCCAGCATCGGCAGTTCGTGGCGCTACCTGGGCAACTTCACCGTCGAGGCCCGCTACAACGCCTACCTCGGCAACGCCAACAACAGCCCGTTGGCCGACCGCGACAACGTCGCGCTCAACTTCAAGTACCGGTTCTGATTCCCCTGTCGGAGGAGCACAGCATGTCCAGATTCACCCAAACATTATTGAGCACCGCGCTGACCGTCGGCCTGCTCGGCAGTGGCCTGGCCTACGCCAAGGTCAGCCCCGAGGAAGCCGCCCGTCTGGGCCAGGACCTGACCCCGATGGGCGCCGAAAAAGCCGGCAACGCCGACGGCAGCATCCCGGCCTGGTCCGGCAAATGGCGCGGTCTGCCACCGGGTCTCAAGTACGCCGGCCCCGGTACGCCGTACCCGGACCCGTACGCCGCGGAAAAACCACTGTTCGTGATCGATTCGAAGAACATGGACAAGTACGCAGGCAACCTGACCGATGGCCAGAAAGCGTTGCTCAAGCGTTACCCTGATACCTTCAAGATCCCGGTGTACCCGAGCCACCGCGACTTCCGCCTCGATCAGCGCATGGAAGACCTGATCAAGAAAAACGCCGTCACTGCCGAACTCGACAATGACAACAACGACACGAAAAACGCCTGGGGTGCCTCGCCGTTCCCGATCCCGAAGAACGGCAGCGAGTTGATGTTCAACCATACCTTGCAGTCGCGCGCCAACACTGAAGAGGCCAACTACGGCCAGGCGGTGGTGTACGCCAACAAGGAAAAGGTGCTCGAAGAGGTCAACTACAAGATCTTCTCGATCTGGTCCAGTCCGGACAAATCCCTGGAGACGGCCAACGGTGTGCTCACCAACTTCCTGATCACCACCCTGGAACCGGTGCGCAAGAAAGGCGAGATCGTGGTCGGTCACGAATTCATCAACCCGACCTCCTCCCCCCGCCAGGCCTGGCAGTACAGCCCGGGTCAACGCCGGGTACGTCGCGCGCCGACCGTGGGCTACGACTCGCCGACAGGTGCGGGAGGTTTTCGCGTGTACGACGAAGACCGTTTGTTCAACGGTGCACCGGACCGCTACAACTGGACCATCGTCGGTAAGAAAGAGATCTACATTCCGTACCACAACTACAAGATCGACGATCCAAGCGTAACGGCCGACCAGATCCTGGCCACCACCGGTCACATCGATCCGCAGTACATGCGCTACGAGAAGCACCGCGTCTGGGTGTTGCAGGCCGACCTCAAGGAAGGTGCCCGCCACGTGTACGCCAAGCGCGTGCTGTACCTGGACGAGGACAGCTGGTCCGCGACCCTGGCCGACAACTACGACAGCCGTGGCCAGTTGTGGCGCACCAACATGCAGACTTCGATCTACGCCTACGAGATGCAGCGCTACCACGCTCGCCTCGGCATCTACCACGACCTGATCGCCGGGTCCTACCTGGTTGACCGCATGCTGGTCGATCAGAAACCGGCCAAGCTCAATGCCACCGCCTTCACCGAAGACGAATTCACCCCTGGCAATCTGCGCCAACTCGGCACCCGCTAAACCCCTGACGCTCCGACCGATTCATTTGGTCGGGGCGTCATGCTCTGTCAAATCCGCTCCTCCCACGGAAGACTCCCCCATGAACAAACTCCTTGCCGGCATCATCGCCATGGCCAGCGTTGGCCTGTCGATGCAAGCCAACGCCCTGAACATTTTGCTGACCAACGACGATGGCTGCCGCGCACCCGGCATCGATGCGATGTACCGCGCCCTGACTGTCGCCGGGCACAAGGTCACGCTGGTCGGGCCGTTGAACGACAGCAGTGGCATCAGCGCGGCCAGCGTGGTCGTGCCTGGCCAGGCCCTGGCGGTGACCGAACTGGCGCCGGGCAAGTTTTGCGTCGGGCCACCGGAGGGCTACACGGCACCTGCCGGCAAAACCTCCGCCATCGGCACGCCGGTGGATGCAGTCAACGTCGGCCTCGACGTGATCCTCAAGGATTCGCCGCCAGACCTGGTGGTGTCGGGCAGCAACTTCGGCGAAAACGTCGGCCCGCTGACGCAGATGTCCGGCACCCTGAACGCGGCCGTGCGCGCGATGTTCAAGGGGATTCCGGCGGTGGCGGTGTCCACGGGCATCGACATGGACCTGATCATCCGCGACCAACAGGCCGGCTACCGCAAGACCCTCGACGCCATGGACGACACGGCGCGCTTTGCCGTGAAGGTCATCGAACAGGCGAGCCTGGCCGGTACAGAAGCCAGACAGGCCTGCGCCAGGAACAAACATCAGTGTGATTTGAACGTACTCGGCCTGCCGGGTGTCAGCGGCCTGAACCTCAACTACCCGGCCCTGAAACCCGATGAAGTCAAAGGCGTGAGCTTTGCGCCGATCGGCAACTGGGATCGCGTGAACTTCACCTCGCAGCGAGGCGCCGACGGCGTAGTCCACGTCAACCTGGCCCCGCCGTCGACACCGACCGAAGTCCAGCAAAAGGCCGATGCCTATCAACTATGGCAAGGCCACGCGGTGATCACCGTGATCGACGGCAACATGACAGCGCCGGAGGCGGTGCAGGACCAGACGAAGAAGATGTTGCGCGGGATCAAGCCTTAATCCAGCGCGGAACGGTGTTAATCACAAAACCATTGTGGGAGCGAGCTTGCTCGCGATGAGGCCGGCACATTCAACACATCTACGGGTATCCAAAAATCATTGTGGGAGCGAGCTTGCTCCGGGCGGCGTTCCGACGATGGTGGCAACGCGGTTACGGATCAAACCCATATCGCGTCCCACAGCGGATAATCGCCCAGCTTCTCCACCAACCCCGCGCGTAACGGGTTGGCGACAACATATCGAGCAAGCTTCACCAGATCCTCATCCCGCCTCAACGCCCGATCGTGATAGCCCTGCTGCCAAAGGCTGCCTTTACGTCCGACGGACATGTTCACGGCCCGCGTACTCAATGATTTGGTTTTTTGCATCAGCTGACTGAGTGAGCACTGCTGCAGCTCGATCAACCAATGAAAATGATCGGGCATGACAACCCAGGCTAAAGAGTTCGCCCAGTATTGTTCCTGTGCATATTGAAATTGCTTGACGACCAGCCTGCCCAAACCGAAATCCTTGAAAACCGGTTGTCGGTCCAGCGTGTTGCTCGTCAGCAGGTAAATTCTGTTGGGTTCGGGATAGCGGCCTGTGCGCAGGCGATGTGAGGCGGGTAAATCCGGCATTCCTTTGCCCTCTCCATGGTGAGTTCAGGAGGAAGGCTAGACCGGTGGATGCTTGAGAGTTGGGTTAGCTTTTGACTGGATGTGACCAATCGATAGCTATCGCGAGCAAGCTCGCTCCCACAATGATTTCGGCTGCTCGCACATATTGCATACACCCATTAACCCTGTGGGAGCGAGCTTGCTCGCGATGAGGCCAGCACATTCAAAATAGATGTCGACCGACACTCTGCCATCGCGAGCAAGCTCGCTCCCACAGGTTTTTGTGTTGGCTTCAGACTGCTGGCTGGAACGGCACGAATTCCGTCACTTCCAGATCGAATCCGGACACGGCCTTGTACGGCACCGGCGAGCTCATCAGGCGCAATTTGCGTACGTTCTGGTCGCGCAGGATCTGCGCGCCGATGCCCAGGGTCCGTTGCGGAAAATGTGACGCCAGGTGCTTGCCTGCGTTGCGCTGACGCAGTTGTTCGAGCACGCCCTCGGCGGTTTCCTTTTGTGCCAGCAACACCAGTACGCCGTTACCGGCGGCTGCGATACTGGCCAGCGAACGTTCGAGGGTCCACTGTTGCGCCCCGCCCTCGTTTTCACACCCCAGCGCATCGCGCAACGTCTCGATGCTTTGCACCCGCACCAGCACCGGTTGCGTGCTGTCGATCCGGCCCTTGACCAGCGCCAGGTGCAACGCGCCCTGGTAGGTGTCCTGATAGGTGGTCACCTGGAACTCGCCATGGCGGGTATGCAGCGGGTATTCGCCACCGCGCTCGATCGTGCCTTCATGCAGGATGCGGTAGTGAATCAGGTCGGCAATGGTGCCGATCCGCAGGCCATGCCGTTGGGCGAATTCATGCAACTCGGCACCACGGGCCAGTTCGCCGTCCTCGTTGAGAATGCCCACCAGCGTTGCCGCCGGTTGCAGGCCCGCCAGACGTGTCAGGTCGCAGGCGGCCTCGACATGTCCGGCCCGCTGCATCACGCCACCGGGCAAGGCCTGCACCGGGAAGATATGCCCCGGTTGTACCAGGTCTGCCGGAACGCTGGCCGGGTCGACCGCCACCTGGATCGAGCGCGCCCGATCCGCCGCCGAGATGCCGGTGGACACCCCGGTGGCGGCTTCGATCGAGCGGGTAAAACCCACGCCATGTTGCGCCCGCGAGTTGGGCACCATCAGGTCCAGGCCCAGCGCGCGGCAGCGCTGCTCGGTCAGGGCCAGGCAAATCAGCCCGCGCGCCTGCACCGCCATGAACGTGACGGCCTCGGCCCCGGCCTGTTCGGCGGCCATCAGCAAAGAGCCTTCGCCGTTGTGTTCGTCGTCGGTGATCACCACCATCTGCCCGGCGCCGATGGCCTCGATCAGTTGCGGTACCGTGTTGAAAGCCAGGCCGTTCACTGGAGTGCCCCGCGCAGGTCGGCCGCCGCATCGGACAAGGCATGTGCCGCCCCTTCGACAAAGGGCGCCATGCTGATAAAGCCGTGGATCATGCCGTCACAACGCTGGACGCGCACAGGCACACCAGCCTCGCGCAAGCACTCGGCCATTGCCTCGCCTTCATCACGCAATGGGTCGAATTCGGCGCTAATCAGGGTCGTTGGCGGCAACCCCGCCAGGCTCTCGGCACGCAGTGGCGAGGCCAAAGGATCATCCGCCTGCCCGACGTCTTGCAGATATTGCTGCCAGAACCAGCGCATCATCCCGGCGGAAAGCAGATAACTCTCGGCGAAGTCTTCGAAGGACTGACTGTTGCAACCTGCATCGGTGACCGGGTAAAACAGGCACTGATAACTGACCTTCGGCCCCTGGCATCGTGCCGCCAACTGACTGACCGCCAGCGCCAGATTTCCCCCGGCACTGTCCCCGGCCACGGCCAACCGGCTGCCATCGACGCGCAGTTCAGCCGCCTGCTCAACCAGCCAGCAGGTGGCCGCGTAACAATCGAGGGGCGCCGCCGGGAACGGGTGTTCCGGGGCCAGTCGGTAGGCGACCGACACCACCACCGCCTCGGTCTGGAGGGCCAGCGAGCGGCAGAGATTGTCGTGTGTATCGAGATTGCCCATGACAAATCCGCCGCCATGGAAAAACACCAGTAACGGCAGGTTGGGTTCTTCCGATGGCCGGTACAGCCGTGCGTCCAGATCACCGTCCGCACCGGCCACCCGCAGCTTGCGCACCTCGCTCATCGGTTCGCCGGGGATGGCCGGCAGCAGGTTGTCGGAGAACTGCCGGTACTGTGCGGCATCGACCTGACTGAAATCGGGCTCCGGGAGGTCGCGAAACTGCTGGAGAACCCCGGCGATCTGCTTATCGAGCGGCATGGGCATCGTCCTCTACGTCAGTCATTTGAAACTGCGGATTGGTCTCGCCCAGGATGCTTTGTACTCGACGCTCAAGGGCCGGTTTGAAACTCTTGTGGGGCAGAATCCAGAAGCGTTTTTGCGCCACGGCGGCGAACACTTGCGCGGCCAGTTCCGCCGGGCTCATGCCCTGGCGAACGGTGCTGTCGAGCAGTTGACTGAAGTCGGATCCGGCAGTGTCCACCACCTGGTTCGAGGCCATGATTTCGCTGGCGACCGGCCCCGGGCACAGCACCGAAACCGACACCGGCGCACCGATCATCGCGAGTTCGTAATGCAGGGTTTCCGAGAGCGCAACCACAGCCTGCTTGGTCACGTTGTACGGTGCCATCAACGGACTGCTGACCAGCCCGGCAAGGGACGCCGTGTTGATCACGTGTGCTGGCCGGCCCTGACTGAGCAACAGCGGCACAAAGCTGCGAATGCCGTTGATCACACCGTTAAGGTTGACGTTCAACAGGCGCTGCCATTGCGCCTCGGTGATTTCCCAGCTGAAGCCGGTTTGCATCACGCCGGCGTTGTTAAACAGCAGGTCGACCCCGCCTAAGTGCTCGACAGCCCGGTCACGCAAGCGCTCGACCTGCGTTACATCACCGACATCGGTAACGCAGGCAATCGCTTGCACACCGCGGGCCTGCAACTCCTCGCACAGGGCTTGCAGGCCCGCTGCATCCCGATCCGCCAGCACCAGGCGCATGCCCAGCGTCGCCGCGTGTTCGGCCAGGCCACGGCCAATACCACTGGCGGCCCCGGTAATCACCGCTACCGGCCCTTGTTCATTACTCATCGCCTACTCCTGCCATGGGTCCAATGGCGCCAGTAGAGCGGGCCTGCTTGAAGCAGCCATCGTCCATTCAGACGATGCCTGCTTTTACAGGGGCGGCAGAATCCGTTACATGCGCCAAACCCGTGATCCCTTGGGAGAATAATAAGATGAGTACCCTGCACCGCATCGAAGCCAAACTGCTGGAAGACCATTACGCCCGCGGCTGGCATTGCCTGGGCCTGGCCGCGCAATACCGCGACGGCAAGGCCCATCGCCTGGAGGTGTTCGGCACCCGTCTGGTGGCGTTCCAGGGTGAAGACGGCGAACTGCATATTCTTGATGGCTACTGCCCGCACATGGGTGCCGACCTGAGCACCGGTTGCGTTGAAGGCAACTCGATCCGCTGCCCGTTCCACGCCTGGCGCTGGGGCGCCGACGGCGTGTGCGATGACATCCCCTATGCCAAGCGCATTCCGCCACGGGCCAAGATCAAGAGCTGGCCGATCATGGAAGAGAACCAGCTGCTGTTCGTCTGGAATGACCCCGAAGGCAATCCGCCGCTGCCGGAACAACGCATTCCGCGCATCGACGCCTGCTACAACGACGAATGGGCGGCCTGGGAAGTCGCCGAATTGCAGATTGGCACCAACTGCCGCGAACTGATCGACAACATCGCCGACATGGCGCACTTCGGCACCGTACACGGCGCGCCGGTCGATGAGTTCATCAACATTTTCGAAGGCCACCTGGCCACCCAGATCATGCGCGCCCGCAGCGAACGCCTGTCCGGCGACAGCGTACTGACCACTGAAGCCACTTATTTCGGCCCGGCCTACCAGATCACCGAAATGAACGGCGCGATGAACGGCCAGCCGATCCATTCGATCCTGCTCAACTGCCACGTACCGATCGATCTGGACAGCTTCACCCTGCGCTACGGCGTGCTGGTGAAAAAGATCCCGGGGCTCACTGAGGAGCAGAACCAGGCAATGGCCAAGGCCTACGTGGCGCAAGCCCAGGCAGCCTTCTACGAAGACGTGGCCATCTGGCACAGCAAGACCCGCGTCGACAACCCGCTGCTGTGCGACGGCGACGGTCCGGTCTATCAGTTGCGCCGCTGGTACGAGCAGTTCTACACCGATGTCCAGGCGCTGTCGGCGGACGTCGGCGAACACAAGAAGTTTGTCGTGCGCGCCAGCGAACGGGTCTGACGCCAGCGGCTTTTCGCCCGCCCCGGGCCTGAGCGGCAGCCGCCGGTCAGGCCCGGAGCCCGAGCGTTGCAAGGAGTCGATACCGGCGCTTATCCTCGGCCACCGCCAACGCTAATAATAAAAACGGTTTTTCCCTATGCAGCAGAGCCTCAGCCTCGATACGTTCAGTGATTTGATCGGCAACCTCTATCAGGGGCCGCTGGAAACCATTCCCTGGGCGACGTTTCTCAATCAGCTCAATGTGCATCTGAACAGCAAGTACGTGACCTTCATCCTGCGTCCGCCCAGCGCTCATGTGGACGGCTTGATGGTCAACACCACGGGCACCTCGACCGAGGCAACCGCGTCGTACAACAAACATTTTTTCAGCCTCGACCCGTTTGTCGACCTGCCCAATCGCCAGGTCGTGACCCTCGCCGAGTTCGTCTCCAACGACGACTGGCAGAATTCCGAGTTCTACAAGAACTTCCTTGAACCGGTGGACGTGTTCCACATCCTCGGTGCCGACATCAACACCGTCGACGGCGCCCAGTGCCGCATTCGCATCAGCCGCGGACGTGACGACAAGCCTTTCGGCAATGAAGAAAAGGCCATGCTCACGCATTTCGTCCCGCACCTGGAACGCTCGATCAAGATCCACATGCAGCTCAACCGCATCGAAGCCGAGCGCAATCTGTACGCCGGCGCGGTGAACCAGATGGCGGTCGGCACGATCATCCTCGACGAGTCCGGCAAGGTGCTGCAGACCAACCAGGTCGCCGACCGGCTGATCCAGGAAAAGGACGGCATCAAACTGGTCAACGATGGCCTGCAGGTCGGTACGGCCCGCGACACCCAAGAGTTCCGCCGACTGGTCAAACAGTCGCTGCTGTCGCAAAAGAGCAGCAACCCGTCGGTGGTCGAGGCCCTGCGCGTGCAGCGGCCGTCCGGAAAGGCGGACCTGGGGATCATCGTGCGCTCGGTGCCATTGACCGACTGGAGCGAGGGCAAACAGTGCCCGACCGTGGTGATTTTCATCAGCGACCCGGAGCAACAGTCCACCGCACCGCAGGAAATCGTTCGCGCGCTGTTCGACTTCACCCCGGCGGAAACCCAGCTGGCGATGTTATTGGCCAACGGCCTGACCCTCGACGAAGCTTCGGAAGAGCTGGGCATCAGCCGCAACACCTCGCGGGCACACCTGCGCTCGACCTTCTCCAAGACCGGCGTGACCCGCCAGACCATGCTGGTGCGCCTGATCCTGCGCAGCGTGGCGACCCTTGGCTAGCCGTCATTGCCGCCCTCGTCCGCTCGGACGATGGCGGCCCCCGATGTACAGCGCACAGTGTCTTTATCCCAAACAGGGGACTGCCCCATGCGCAACTGCCCAACCATCCTCAAGACTGAACTGCTGGCGCAAAGCGGCCACTTTCAGATCGAAGCCCTGCACCTGCAATTCAGCAACGGCCAGCAGCGGGTCTACGAACGCCTGCGCGGCACCGGTTATCGTTCGGTGATGCTGGTGGCGATGCCCGATGCAGAGCATGTGCTGCTGGTGCGCGAATACGCGGTCGGTGTGGAAAAAACCATTCTCGGCCTGCCCAAGGGCGGTGCCGAGCCCGATGAAGACTATTTGCAGGCGGCGCAGCGCGAGCTGAGCGAAGAAGTCGGCATGCGCGCAGCACGTCTCACCGAACTGGGCGAACTGACCCTGGCACCGGGACACCTGTGCCACCGTTACCGGGTGGTACTGGCCGAACAACTGAGCCCCTGCCAACTGCAAGGCGACGAACCCGAACCCCTGGAATGCCTGCGTGTACCACTGGCACAAATCCCCGAACTGGTGGCCCGCGGCGAACTCCACGAAGCCCGGGCGATTGCCGCACTGTTCATGGCCATGGGCGCCCTCGCCCGACGCACCTGACACCCATCAGTATCTGTGGGAGCGAGCTTGCTCGCGATGAGGCCGGCACAGCCAACACCCATGTCGCCTGACACACCGCCATCGCGAGCAAGCTCGCTCCCACAGTGATTTGGGTAGTTCGCAGATTTTGCATCCAGCCACTGAACCTGTGGGAGCGAGCTTGCTCGCGATGAGGCCGGCACAGCCAACATCCCTGTCGCCTGACACTCCGCCATCGCGAGCAAGCTCGCTCCCACAGGGACCTCACTGTTGCGACTTTACTGGCTAGTCCATTCGGACGAAGCCACTCGCGAGCTAGCGCCATAACCTGTCTCTACAACAATAAAACCGTGTCGAGACCCATCATGCGCAAAACTACTTGTGCTCTGTTCATCATCCTCTGTGCGGGTACTTCCACTAGCCTGTGCCAACTGTTCAAGAATGAAGCCTACCGACCGACCACGGCCTACTTCAGCTGTTCGAGCGCGGCCATCAACTGTTATCCGCCCGTGGTGCGCAATCTGCTGCCTTGAGCACGGTTTCCACCGGCCATAAAAAAACCACCGAATCATCGGTGGTTTTTTCGTTGCCGGAAAAATCAGGTCGGCAGTACACACCTGGCCCGCGACAGAGTCAACGCCAGGTCTTCAATCATGTCTTCCTGACCACCCACGGTTCCGCGCCGCCCCAACTCCACCAGCAGCTCGCGAGCAGCGATGCCGTACTTCTGCTCGGCACGCTTGGCGAACAACAGGAACGAACTGTAGACCCCGGCGTAACCGAGTGTCAGTGCGTCCCTGTCGAGGCGGATCGGCTGATCCATCATCGGCACCACCAGGTCTTCGGCCACGTCCATGATCTTGTACAGGTCGACGCCGCTGTTGACACCCATGCGTTCCAGCACCGCGACGAACACTTCCAGCGGCGTATTGCCCGCCCCCGCGCCAAGGCCTGCAACCGATCCGTCGATCCGCGCAGCACCGGCCTCGATGGCGGCCAGGGAGTTGGCGATGGCCATGCCCATGTTGTGGTGGCCGTGAAAACCGACTTCGGTCCCGGCATTCAGTCCGGCACGCAGGGCCCCGATCTTCTGCGTCACTTCATCGGGCAGCATGTAGCCGGCCGAATCGGTGCAGTAGATGCAATTGGCGCCGTAGCTTTCCATCAGGCGCGCCTGCTCCAGCAATTTCTCCGGGCTGACCATGTGCGCCATCATCAGGAAGCCGACGGTATCCAGGCCCATCTTCGCCGACATGCCGATGTGCTGGCCAGACACGTCCGCCTCGGTGCAGTGAGTGGCGACACGAATGGTCGAGACACCGTGTTCGTGGGCCATCTTCAGGTGATCGAGGGTACCGATCCCCGGCAGCAACAGGGCCGAAACCCTGGCCTGTTTCATCTGCGGGATCACCGCGGCGAAATACGCCTCGTCACTGTGGGCGGGGAAACCGTAGTTCAGCGACGAACCGCCCAGGCCATCGCCGTGGGTGATTTCGATCAGCGGCACACCGGCGGCATCGAGGCCGGTGGCCACCGAGACCATTTGTTCGATACTGATCTGATGCTGTTTGGCATGCATGCCGTCGCGCAGACTCATGTCGTGCAGACGCACGCGCTTACCTTGCAAATTCATAGCGATTCTCCACTCAACGGGCAGGCAATTGCAGGATGCCCTTGCAGGCTTCTTCAGCGAACATCTCGGCCGTGCGCAATCCGGCGGCGGTCATGATGTCGAGGTTACCGGCGGACTTGGGCAGGAAATCGCCGAGGCCTTCGACCTCGATGAAAATCGACACCTTGCGCCCGTCGAACACCGGCCCGTTGATCAGCTTGTAGCCCGGCACATAGCGCTGAACTTCGCGGACCATCTCCAGCACCGAGGTGCGGATCGCATCCTGGTTCGGCTCGTCATCGGTCAGGCAGTGGATGGTGTCGCGCATCATCAGCGGCGGCTCGGCCGGGTTGATCACGATGATTGCCTTGCCGCGTCGGGCGCCGCCGATCTTCTCCACCGCACCGGCCGTGGTGCGGGTGAATTCATCAATGTTCTGCCGCGTACCCGGGCCGACCGAACCGGAGGACACCGTGGCCACGATTTCGCCGTAGCTCACCGATTGCACCCGCGACACCGCCGCCACCATCGGGATGGTCGCCTGACCACCGCAGGTGACCATGTTGACGTTCATCGCCAGGCTCGACGCGTGCTCCTTGAGGTTGACCGGCGGCACGCAGAACGGGCCGATGGCCGCTGGCGTGAGGTCGATCATGATCACCCCCAGCTCGTTGAGCTTGCGGCTGTTTTCCGCATGCACATAGGCCGAGGTGGCATCGAAGGCGATACGAATATCATCGTCGAGCACATGAGGCAGCAAGCCGTCGACACCACCGGCGGTGGTTTTGATGCCCATTTCCCGAGCACGTTTCAGGCCCTCGGATTCAGGGTCGACACCGACCATCCACACCGGCTCGATCCATTGCGATCGGCACATTTTCATCAGCAGATCAGTGCCGATGTTACCCGGGCCGATAATGGCCGCTCTGAGTTTTTTGCTCATTGGGTCAAACTCCAAAAGTCAGGCGCAGAAAGACACCCGGGCACTGCCCAGGCCATCAATGGTCAGTTCAAAACGGTCGCCGGCACGGGCCGGTTCCAGTGGCACCAGCGAGCCCGAGAGAATGATTTCCCCGGCCTTGAATGGAATGCCGAACGCACCCAGGGTGTTGGCCAGCCAGGCCACGGCGGTCAGCGGGTTGCCCTGCACCGCCGAACCCAGACCTTCGCTCAGGGGTAAACCATTCTTGAACACACGCATGCGCAAGTTCGGCAGGTCCAGCTCGCGGGGTTCGACCTTGCTGTCGCCCAGCACGAACACGCCGCACGACGCGTTGTCAGCCACGGTGTCCTGGATGCGGATGCGCCAGTCGTGAATCCGCGAGTCAACGATCTCGAAGCATGGCATCACGTATTCGGTGGCGGCCAGCACGTCTGCTTCGGCGATGCCGGGGCCGACCAGATCATGCTTGAGCTTGAAGGCAATCTCGCCCTCGGCACGGGGCTGGATCAGTTTGTTGGCGGACAGGGAAATCCGGGCGTCGTCATCGAACGACATCTGCCGCGTGATGAAACCGAAATCCGGCTGATGCACGTTGAGCATCTGCTGCACCGCCGCCGAGGTCACGCCGATTTTCTTGCCGACGATCTGGTCACCGGCCGCAACCCGACGCTCAATGGCGTACAGGGAAATGTGATAGGCGTCTTCAATGCTGATCGACGGCCAACGCTCGGTCAGCGGTGCCAGTGTGGAGCCGCTGAGCAGCGCCTGATAAAGCTCTTCGCCGAACTCACGGCGCAATTGCACGCTCATCCGCGGGCCTCCTGAAGGAATGCCAGACACTGGCTATTGAAGAAGTCACGGTGTTCGACCTGGACCCAATGCCCGCACTCGCTGAGCATCACGAAACGGATACCGGAGCAGTTTTCGAGCATGGTCTGGGCTCCGGAGGACGGGCAGAACTTGTCGTTCATGCCCCAGAAACCGAGGATCGGGCATTGCAGTTCGGCCAGCCGCGACGTCATGTTCGGCACCTGCATGGTCGACAGCACACACACCGGCTGCTGCTGCACCACGGCCACGCGCTCGTTGACCGTTTCGTCGCTGATCAGGCTTTCATCGAACAGTTGCAGCGCCAGCAGGCGGCGCATGCCCGCCGCATCGTTCAGCTCACCCTTGGCGAAGGCCGCACCCATTTTCTGGATGCCTTCCATCTGCAGGTAATACTGTTCCTTTTCCATCAGGCCACCGGGCGCCATCAGCACCAGACGGCTGACACGCTGCGGTTGGTCGAGGGCCAGTTTGATCGCGATCGCACCGCCCAGGGAGTTGCCGACCAGCACGCAACGCTGGATGTCGAGGGCGTCGAGCAAACCGCTCAGGGCTGCGACAAAGAAGTCCAGGGTGTAGAGGGTGTCGGGTTTGTCCGAAGTGCCGTAGCCCGGCAGGTCGGGAACGATCACCCGGTAACCGGCCACGGCGAACACCGGGTAGTTCTGCTTGAAGTTACTGTGACCGCTGGCGCCCGGCCCGCTGCCATGAATGAAAATCACCGGCTCGCCGTTGCCGACGTCACGATAGTGCAGCTGCAAACCATCCGGCAGCGTAACGAAGTGCCCTTGCGCTGAAGCGCCCATAAGGTGTCCTCCCGGCCTGTTGTTGTAGTCCGATTATTCCGAGGGGCCGAGTCGCCAACATCGTCCGACAGGACTACGCGCCTGTAGGAGCGAGCTTGCTCGCGAAAAACGTCAGGACACCGCGGGGCATCAGGTTTTGCGCGTTATCGTTGACGTCCATCGCGAGCAAGCTCGCTCCTACAGTCTCTAGTCTCATCGGACGTTGGCCTACAAAGACGGTCGACCTAGCATCGATGGCATTCCCGAGCGACAAAAAGAGATCTCCCATGCTTGATCCGATGGACTTTCGCGGCAAAGTGGTATTGGTCACCGGCGGTGGCAAAGGTGTGGGTCGCGGCATCAGCCAACGGTTTCTCGACTGCGGTGCCGTGGTGGTAACTTGCGGTCGTGAAGCCCCGCAATCCTTGCCTGCCAGCGGCGGACGCGAGGCGCTGTTCGTACCCTGCGACCTGCGCGATGTCGAGCAGTCCGGGCGCTTGATCGCACAAATCGTCGAGCGCTTCGGCCGCCTCGATGTGCTGGTCAACAATGCCGGCGGTTCACCGAACGCCGATGCCGCCACGGCCTCGCCGCGTTTCAGCGAAGCGATCATCCGCCTGAATCTGATTGCCCCACTGAACCTGTGCCAGCAAGCCAACCAGGTGATGCAGGCCCAGGCCGATGGCGGTGCGATCATCAACATCTGCAGCGTCAGCGCCACCCGCCCTTCCCCCGGCACCGCTGCCTATGGCGCGGCTAAAGCCGGACTGCTCAATCTGACCACCTCGCTGGCAGTGGAATGGGCGCCGAAGGTGCGGGTCAACGCCGTGACCGCCGGGCTGATTCTCACCGAGCAGGCGGCCATGCATTATGGTGACGACGCGGGCGTTGCCCGGGTGGCGGCGACCATTCCGCTGCAACGCCTGGCAACCCCGGAGGACATTGGCGATACCTGTCTGTACCTGGCCTCGACATTGGCCCGTTACGTCAGTGGCGCGGACATCGCGGTGCATGGCGCAGGTGAACGCCCGGCGTTTCTCGACGCGGCCCAATCCTGAAGAGATCGCAGCCTTCGGCGGCTCCTACAGTTGAACCTCAATCTCTGTAGGAGCTGTCGAGTGAAACGAGGCTGCGATCTTTCAAGCAGTCAAATAACAAGAGGAATTCCGACATGCCCGCAATGGCCAGCCACAGTGTTTTGCTCGATCTCCCACCACAAGCCGCATGGGCCAAACTGTGCGACCTGAGCCTCGCCCCACACTACGTACCGGGGCTCACCGGTTGCCAGTTTCATCCCGGCGCAACGCAAGGTGTCGGCGCCAGTCGCCGGGTGTTGCGCAAGGGCGGTCAGTATCTGGATGAAAGCGTGGTGCAGTGGCAGGAAGGCACTAGTTTTGTGCTGCGGTTGCACAAGGGCGACAATGACTCGCCCTTTCCGTTTCGCGAGGCGAGTTTCAGTTATGCCTTGCAACCGGAGGGGGATGTGACACGCATCACCTTGCAAATGCGTTACAGCCTGCGCGGTGGCAGGCTGTTTGAAAGGTTGCTGGCCAAGGCCTTCAACAAGGTCGTGCAGCAGATTGCCGAGCACCTCAAGGCCTACTACGAAACCGGCCGAACGCAGAATCCCGACCGGATCGAAACCCGCCTTCAGGAACGCGCCACTTCCGAGTGAGCGGTAAAACGGGTGGCGACTATCTTCCATTGTCCGGCTATACGCTGGTAACGGTCCTGATAAAAGCCACCCAGCTGCCGCGTCGCCCCGCTCTCGCCATCCACATTGAAATACCACAGAGCCCAACGGCCCTGGGCCTGATCCTCGCTCAGCACCTCGATTTCCGGGTTGGCGCCATGATGCAGGTCGATCACCCGCTCATGGCAGGCCAGTTCGCGGTACAGCGCGACAAAACTGTCGCGCTCGTGAAAGATCCCCAGCGGACCGTAATCGATCAGCACTTCACCTTCGGCGAAGCAATCGGCAATCACCTCGACCTGCTTGAGGTCGCAGGCATTGAGGTAGCGATGCTTGAGYTGGCGGATGTCCTCAAGGGCTTCCAGGCGGGCGATACGCTGCTCCAGGCTCATGCCGAACCTCGCGCCGTCACGTTGACCTCACTCCAGAAGGCTTTCATCGAGCGGATCTTGCCGTCGGCATCGAACTCCATCACATCGATTATATGCAGCGAGCAAGGTTTCCCGCCCCACTCCATGTCGACCCGGAACGGCATCGCGCCGCAACCGTTGAGCGTCGCGCGCACCGGCCCGGTCCGGGTCGCGGAGACTTTCATCGCCCCCAGCCCTTCACGGTAGAAACGCCCGATGGCGTCGATGCCCTGCAACGGCGCGTGGCCGACCGGGTCTTCAACGGTGGCGTCTTTGGCGTAGAGCGCGAGGATGCCCTCGATGTCGCTGGCATCCACCAGCTCCACGTAGCGGGCCATGGTCGCCTGAATCTGTTGAGCGCTGATCATTCAGACCACCTCGAACAGGGCTGCCGCGCCCATGCCGCCACCGATGCACATGCTCACCACCACATAACGCAAACCGCGACGCTGGCCTTCGACCAACGCGTGGCCGACCATGCGCGCCCCGGACATGCCGAACGGATGACCAATGGAAATCGCCCCGCCGTTGACGTTCAGGCGCTCGGCCGGAATGCCCAGGGTGTCGCGGCAGTACAGCACCTGACAGGCGAACGCTTCGTTCAACTCCCAGAGGCCGATGTGGTCCATGGTCAGGCCGTGGCGCTTGAGCAGCTTGGGAATGGCGTACACCGGGCCGATGCCCATCTCGTCGGAGTTGCAGCCGGCGACGGCCATGCCGCGATAGATCCCCAGCGGTTCCAGGCCACGCTTCTCGGCCAGCTTGGCGCTCATCAATACCGAGGCCGACGCACCGTCGGACAGCTGCGAGGCATTACCGGCGGTGATAAAACGCCCCTTGTCGCTCCACTGACCGCCCGGCCATACCGGCTCCAGCGCTTTCAGGCTTTGGAGGCTGGTGTCGATGCGGTTGCACTCGTCGCGCAGCAAGGTAACGGACTCATGGCGGGTTTCGCCCGTGGCCTTGTCGACGATCATCTGGCGGCTGGTCAGCGGCGCCAGTTCGCGGTCGAATCGCCCGGCGCTCTGGGCCTGTGCGGTACGCAGCTGGCTCTGGTAGCTGTATTCGTCCTGCTTGTCGCGGGATATGCCATAGCGTGCGGAGACGATCTCGGCGGTTTCGATCATCGGGATATAGGCGTGCGGGTCCAGCTCGATCACCGAACCCGACTGGTTGCGATACAGGTTCTTGTGTTTGTTCTGCACCAGGGAAATCGACTCCAGGCCACCGGCCACGGCGATGTCGATTTCGTCGCACATGATGCCTTTGGCGGCCATGGCGATACTCATCAGGCCCGACGAGCACTGGCGCTCGACGGCCATCCCGGCAACCGATGCCGGCAAGCCACCGGCAATTGCGCACAGGCGCCCCAGGTTATAGGACTGCGTACCCTGCTGCGCGGCGGCGCCGATGATCACGTCGTCCACTTCACCCGGCTCGATGCCGGCACGGCGCACGGCTTCGCGCACCACGTGGCCGCCCAGTTGCGGCGCTTCGGTGTCATTGAACGCACCGCGAAAGGCTTTGCCGATCGGAGTACGGGCGGTCGATACGATGACGGCTTCTTTCATGCTGGATTCCTCGAAAATGCTGTTGAAGGTCTGGCCGGGTAATAGCGGCTGATGGTGTCGACCACGCAGCCGGGACGTTCCTCGCCGTCGATCTCGACGCTGACGCGGACGGTCGCCTGCACACCGCCCTTCACTTCCTCGACCGCGATCAGTTGTGCACTGCCGCGCACCCGCGAGCCGACGCGCACCGCCGAGGGGAAGCGCACCCGCTCGCAGCCATAGTTGACGCCCATGGCCAGGCCACGGACTTCGACGATCTGCGGCAAGAACAGATTGACCAGCGACAGGCTCAGGTAACCATGGGCAATGCAGGTGCCAAACGGGCCGCTGGCGGCCTTGAGCGGATCGACGTGAATCCACTGGTGATCGCCAGTGGCGTCGGCGAACCGGTCGATGCGGTCCTGCTCAAGCAGCAGCCAGTCGCTGACGCCGAGTGATTCGCCCACGGCGTCGAACAAGGCCATCGGCGTGTCGAAAATACGTGGCATGGTCACGCCCTCTGGCTGGACACCGACAACACTTCGCCGGTCATGTAGGAGCTGTAGTCGCTGGCCAGGAACATCATCACGTTGGCCACTTCCCAGACTTCGGCGGCGCGGCCGAACGCTTCGTTGGCGGCCAGTTGATCGAGCACTGCCTGGGGCGCAGATTTGCGCAGGAAATCGTGCAGGGCAATGCTCGGGCTGACCGCGTTGATGCGGATGCCATAGTCGGCCGCCTCGACCGCTGCGCAGCGGGTCAGCGCCATGACCCCGGCCTTGGCGGCGGCGTAGTGCGCCTGTTCTTTCTGCGCGCGCCAACCCAGCACCGAGGCGTTGTTGACGATCACCCCGGCACGCCGCTCCATCATTTTCGGCAGCATGGCGCGGGTCATGCGCATGGTGCCGGTGAGCGTCACGTCGATGACCCGATTCCACTCTTCGTCGGCCATGTCCACCAGCAACCGCGAGCCGCCGAGGCCCGCGTTGTTGATCAGCACATCGACGCCTTGCAGGTCACGCTCGGCGCAGGCGATCAGCTGTTGCACCCGGGCTTCGTCGGCGACGTTGCAGACCTGGCCGAAGACCTGCTGCAGCCCGGTGGTTTCACGAATTTTCAGCACCGCTTCGGCCAGCCGGCCTTCATGGATATCGCTGATCATCAGCGCGCGGCAACCTTCCTCGGCGGCACGCACGGCGGCGGAAAAACCGATCCCGGCGCCTGCGGCGGCGGTGATCAGCACCGACTTGCCGCGCAGCAGGCCGCGCCCTTCAACATATTGAGGTACAGACATGAACTCTCTCCTTTCAGGTGCGCGGACGCGGCTCTTTGGGCATGCCCAAGGCACGCTCGGCGATGATGTTGCGCTGTATTTCGTTGCTGCCGCCGTAGAGGGTGTCGGCGCGGCTGAACAGGTACAGCGACTGCAAACGGGTCAGTTGGTAAGGCGCAGCTTCAAGCAATTCCGCCTCCGCGCCGAGAACGTCCATCGCCAACTTGCCGAGGCTGGCGTGCCAGCTCGACCAGAACAGCTTGTAGATGGTCGCCTCTTTACGCAGCGAACCGTCCTGGCTACCCGAGAGCATGCGCAGCGAGTTGTAGCGCATGATCCGCAGCCCGCTCCAGGCTTCGGCCAGACGCTGGCGCAAGATCGGGTCGCGGTCGGCACCATTGGCCTTGGCGATGGCGATGATTTCGTTGAGTTCGTTCTGAAACTGCATCTGCTGGCCGAGGGTTGACACACCCCGCTCGAAACCCAGCAGCGCCATGGCGATCTTCCAGCCTTCGCCCGGCGCGCCGATGATGTTGGTGGCGTCGGTGCGGGCATCGTCGAAGAACACTTCGTTGAATTCCGAAGTGCCGGTCAATTGCTCGATCGGTCGCACAGCGATTTCCGTCTGAGCCATCGGCACCAGCAGGAACGACAGACCGCGATGGCCGACGCTGCCCGGTTCGGTGCGGGCGATGACAAAGCACCAGTCCGACTCGTGGGCCAGGGACGTCCAGACTTTTTGTCCGTTGATCAGCCATTGGCCGGTCGCTTCATCCAGCGTCGCACGAGTCTTGACGTTGGCCAGGTCGGAACCGGCGCCCGGCTCTGAATAGCCCTGGCACCAGAACGATGTACCGCTGACGATCCCAGGCAAAAAGCGCTGTTGCTGTTCGACCGTGCCGAACGCGGCGATGGTCGGCCCGGCCAGCCCTTCGCCGATATGGCCCATGCGGCCGGGGCCGCCGGAGCGGGCGTACTCTTCGTTGAAAATCACCTGCTGGGTGATCGACAATCCGCGCCCGCCATGCTCCGGCGCCCAGCCGACACAGGTCCAGCCGCCTTCGGCGAGTTTGCGTTCCCAGGCTTTGCGCTCTTCGGGAAACATATGCTCATCGCCCGGGCCGCCGCGAAAACGCAGGTCCTCGAACTCACCGCAGAGGTTGGCGCGCATCCAGTCGGCGACTTCCCGACGGAAGCGTTCGTCCTGCTCGCTGAAACTGATTTTCATGGCTGCTCTCCCAGAATCACCGCGGCAATCCGCTCGCGATGCCAGGCCGGTAGCCCGAGGAAACTCTCGCTGGCGCGGGCGCGCTTGAAGTAGAGGTGCGGGTCGTATTCCCAGGTGAAACCGACGCCACCGTGCAACTGGATCGATTCGGACGCGCAATGGAAATAGGTTTCCGAGCACTGCGCCTTGGCCAGCGCCGCCGCCAGCGGCAGTTCGGCCGCGACCTGCGGATTACCCTGCGGGTCGAGGACTTCCTGGGCCACGCACGCGGCGTAGTAACTGGCCGATCGCGCGCATTCGACTTGCAGCATCATGTCGGCGGCGCGGTGTTTGAGGGCCTGGAAACTGGCAATCGGGCGACCGAACTGTTGGCGCTCCTGCATGTAGGCCACGCTGAGGTCGAGCACCTGCTGCGCGCCGCCGGTCTGCTCGGCAGCCAAGCCGATGCAGGCCAGTTGCAGGACTCGCTCAAGGTGCGACCAGCCGTTGCCGAATTCACCCAGCAGGCAGTCGGCTTCAAGGTACAGGCCCTTGAGCTGGATCCGCGTCTGGCGCCGGGTCTGGTCCATGGTCGGCAGCATTTGCCGCTCGATGCCGGCCCGCTCGGCGCTCACGGCAAACAGGCTGATGCCCTTTTCCCCAGTGGTTCCGGGTTGTCGTGCGGCAATGATCAACAGGTCTGCGCTATGGCCGTCGAGCACATGCTTGAGGGTGCCGTCGAGGACAAACCCGTCGCCCTGCGCCACCACCGTTGCCTGGACATCGTTGGCGGACCAGCCGTTGGCACTGCTGAACGCCAGCGTTGCGGTCACGCTGCCGTCGGCAATCGACGGCAACCAGCGCTGCTTCTGTTCATCATTGGCGGCCAGCAACAGCGCGGGCGTGGCCATGCAGGCGGTGGCGAAAAACGGCGAGCACAGCAAGCGCCGGCCCATCTGTTCCAGCAGGATTGCCAGCTCGACAAAGCCCAGGCCGAGGCCGCCATAGGTTTCGGGGATGTGAATCGCTGGCCAGTACATTTCCTGGCACAGACGCTGCCAGAGGGCTTCGTCAAAACCCCGTTCACTGACCATAGCCGCGCGCACGGCGGCAGAATCCGAGACATCGGCGAGGAAGCCCTCGGCCGATGCGCGGATCATTTCCTGTTCGTCGCTGAATGCAAACTCCATCGCGGCGCCTTCTGCTCGTTTGGCGGGGCGCGCGTGGCGCAACACCCCTTTGAGCATGAAGTTTGGCGCCGGCCGGACGCGGCAGAATCGTTAGCCCTGCCTAGTCCGAACGGGTGATGTGCTGGCGTGTGTGTTCGGCCGGGAAGCCGATCAGCGGCAGTCTCCGCCCATGCGCACCAGCAGCGCTGAACGGTCCGGTTTCAGGTACGGGTTGATTTCACCGACCTGGCACGACGCCAGGTTCTGCAGTTCCGGTGCGAGGGGTTCTTGCACAAACAGCAGCCCAGCCGGACGCGACTCGGACTGCAACTGCGCCACTGTCAGCGGCGCCACCGGCCGGCCCATGTAGTAGACCAGACGAATATCCGGCTCACCGAGGGTGTAGGCCTTCTGCCCCGGCTGCCCGTCGGCCAGCGTGGCCACCTGCTCAAGACCGCCAACCCGGTGCGACAGCACCCGCGCTTCGACGAACATGTAGAACACCACGAACCCGGCCAGCATCACGTAGGGCACAACGGCCAGGACCGTGCGCCAGCGCCCCTTCAGCTCCTCGAGCAGCGCCGACCAGTGCATCGCCAGCAGCAATGCCATGGACGGATAAACCGGCAACAGGTATTTGCCATGCTTTTCGGTGAACAGGGAAAACACCAGCAGCGGCAACAGAGTGCAAATCAGCAACATGCCCGCCTCGCGGCGCGAGCGGATCATTGCCCAGAACTTGCGCGGCTGCACGAACACGATCAGCCAGAACGGGAAGAAATCCCCGGCCAGGTACAACAGATACGCGTACCAGGCTTCGGCGCCCTGTCCGTCGATCTTCTTCACGATGTCTTCGCTGATGATCGAGGCCCAGATGCCCCAGCCCTGACTCACCGACACCGCCAGGTACCAGGAACTGCCCAGCACCACGGCAATCAGCCAGCCCCAACCGTCGCACAGATAAGCCTTGGCCCGGGCATCACGGTAGATCAGCGCATAAGCCAGAATCGGTGCCGTCACCCACAACAGGCAAACGGGGCCTTTGGTCAGCAGCGCGCAGCCCAGCAGCACGTAGCTGAGCCGACTCCACAAGACCCGGCCTTGCAGGAAAATGAACTGCCAGGCCGCCAACAGCGCACCGAAGCACAGCAGGGTCAACAGCATCTCGATTTCCGAGCGCCGTGCGAACAGGCTGAAGGCACCGTTCGCGGCCAGGAACACCACAGCGAACAGACCGACCTGTCGCCCCGCCTGCCGAACGCCGTACAGATAAGTGCCAACACAGCACAAGGCGGCGGCCAACGCCGAAGGCAGGCGCACGCTCCACTCGGACAAGCTGCCCAGCACCGCCGTTGAAACCAGGCCGGCCCAATAGAAAAACGGCGGCTTGGACAAGTACAAGTCGCCGTTCATATAAGGCAGCAGCCAGCTGCCTGCCTCACGCATTTCGCGCACGGTGACGGCGCGGCGGGCCTCGTTGACACTGAGGAACGGCACGCTGCCCAGTCCCCAGAAAAACAGCAACGCAATCGCGATAGTCACGAGCAACGTAATATTTCGGGTCGATAACGATCCGCGCATGACCTACTCCTTTAGGTGTTTGCTTTTTTTGATCAATTGCAGGTTGCGAAAGTAGACGATGGAGCCAAAGGCCTGGCCGGCGATGAACACCGGGTCTTCACGGTAAATGGCATAGGCGAGCAGCAAGGTGCTGCCGACGATGCTCAGGTACCAGAAGCTCACCGGGATCACACTGCGTTTCTTGTACTCGCTGTACAGCCACTGC
>NZ_JBFUID010000089.1:0-18748 GCF_056402055.1 Pseudomonas sp. P4_C4
CCTCGGTACGCAGAATCTGATGAAAGCGCTGGCGGCCTGAAAAGCCTTCTGTTTTGCCCGATGGACGAGCTGAGAAGCGTTACTGGTGGCATTAAAAGCGGGCTGGAGCTACGAAGAGCGCTTTAGGTGTAGTTAGCCAGCCAAACATCGTCGGCGCTAGTGTCGACGATGTTTGAACCAGTTTTTACACACTCTGGGCCATCCGCGACCAGCTGCAAACGACACGTCGCAGATGTTCAGCCAGACGAAATCAAACCAGTCCCTTTCTCACGAAATACTCGCTCTGCAATTCACAGCTTGTAGCCAATCTGCCGCAACAGGTTCTTGCGCCACTGGATGTCTTCATCGCCTTCAATGTCATTGGCACAGAAGCCATCCACTACGCCCAGGATTGCTCGCCCTTGTTGCGTCTCAGCGAGAATCACTTCGGTTGGATTGGCGGTTGCACAAAAAACACGGCATACCTCTGGAACCATTTTGATGGTGTTTAACACGTTCAGCGGATAGAAGCCGTCGCCCAGGAAAATGATGAAGCTATGGCCTGCGGCGATGGCTTTCGCATTCTTCTGTGCAAGTTCAATCATTGAGGTATCGGTGCCAGACCATCGCACCAGGCACTTGCCAGAGGCTTCACAAAAGGCCACGCCAAACTGGATACCTGGCACGGCATTAACCAGCGCTTCGTGGATGTCCTCGACGGACTTGATGAAGTGCGTCTGACCCAAAATGAAATTCGTCACATCCGGTTTATCGATTTTCCACGTGATGAGTTGCATCTCAAACGCCTCCTTTCACGATGTTGCTACCAGAGTCTGTCAATAAACCAAGCATAGCTACTCGTTGGTTATCGCTCCGTCCTCTGAAGGAACCCGAGGAGACCCTGACTGGGCCACGCTGGCTCTCAGCGCTCTGGCTACCTGGGTCTGGATCTCGTAGGCAGGCGTTTCGACGGCTGAGTAATCACGGGTATAGCGAGTGGCAAACTCGCTGACGCCCCATTGCTGGTACTGCTGCACGTGCTTCAGTTCGTGCGCCCACAGCGCGACATTGTTCAGTGCATCATCGGGACTGCGAAAAACGATGATGTCGACAAGGGTGACTGCATTTACATCGGGATTCTGCAGTATGGTGTTTGCGGCGTTCAGTTGCGCATCGTCGCCAACCTTGTAGCGAGCCGAATCGAGCACTCGAATGTCATAGTAGGGTTCGAGCTGGGCCCGGATATTCAGCGGGACTGTCTGGATATCACCCGTTGCCAGGGTATTGCGCGATTGCACGATCCAGCTCTGTAAACCGGCGGCCGCCATCTGGTTCATGTTATCGAAGATCTCCCCAACGTCCCCTTTGGAGCCTGGAGCACAAAAACAGGCGACCACGCAAACCTGGTACTGTCCTTGCGGGCAGGCAAAAGCAGAGGACGAAGTAGCAATGCAGAAAAGCGGTATCGCCAAGCGGACAAGTTGACGCATAAAGGCAGGTGACAATTGGTTCTCCCAGAGGCAATGGCGGTCGGCAGGCGATCATTCGGGCAGCTTGCGCACGTGTTGGACCGCTTTGGGTACCGTTCGATTCCCTGGGGTCCACATATTATTCAGGCCATTGCCCATATCGTTCTGGAGCTTGCATGAAAGTTGGCGTGATTTCCGATACCCACGGCTTGCTCCGTCCCGAAGCGCTTGCCGCCCTGGCGGGGTGCGAGCAGATCATTCATGCCGGCGACATCGGTAGCCCGGAAATTCTTGACCGACTGGCGTCTATCGCTGCGCTGCACGTCGTGCGCGGGAACAATGATCAAAACCAGGCATGGGCAGGAAATCTCCCTGATTTTCTGCGATTGGACCTCAACGGTTGGCAGACGCTGTTGGTGCATGACATTGCCGATGTTCCGGTCGATCTGGACCCAGGCATAAAGCTGGTGATCACCGGCCACTCCCACAAGCCACGCATGGAATGGCGTGGAGAGCGATTGTTTGTCAATCCAGGCAGCGCGGGGCGACGACGCTTCAAGCTGCCTGTCACGCTGACGCTGCTCGAGGTAACGGCGACTTCGATTGAGCCTCGGTTGCTTGACCTGTTGGAGCAGCCCCCCGATTGATTGAACCCTCGACGATTTGAAACGGCAGTATTAGAAAATACAAAAGAGAATATGTATTAAATGCTGGTGATACGTCCTCAGAGTTGTTTCAGGAAACCCAGTAGCAGCTCATTGACCTCTGTCGCGCGCTCTCGCTGTATCCAGTGGCCGGCACCTTCGAGGATATGACACCCGCGCAGTTCCGGCAGTGTCTGCGCGAAGGCTTCGATCTGCCGTGGGGAACCCGGAAACTTCAGCACGTCGTCGCGGCTCCCGGCAATGAACATCGACGGCTGCCGGATAATGCAATCGCGCCAGGGTGCCAGCAGTGCCCATGAGCGCGTCATGTTGCGGTACCAGTTCAAGCCGCCGCGAAATCCGCTGCGGGTGAATTCGCCGGTGTAGTAGGCGATATCCTCGAGGCTTAGCCAGGCTGGCAGGGTTTCGGGCTCGATCATCCCCCCCAGCAAGCCTTGTCCCGGCTGCAACCGGCCAAACACCGGCCAATCGGGCCCGTCACCCGAGCCACTGAAGTAGATGCGCCGGATCGACGACTCGACATCTCTTTCCAGCTCGGCCTCGGCCACACCCGGCGTCTGGAAGTACTGGATATAAAAGTCGCTGATACCCAGCGAGGCAAGCGCGCTCAGGAGCTCCACGCGACCCGGTGGCGAGAAGGGAACGCTCATGCCGACCACTGCGCGGAACAGATCGGGTCGCATCATTGCTGCGCTCCATGCCACCAGCGCGCCCCAGTCATGACCGACGATCACGGCTTGTTGTTCGCCGAGTGCGTGGACCAACTCCACCATGTCGCCTACCAGGTGGAGTGTGGTGTAGGCGTCGGGTTCGGCCGGCGCATCGGTGCCGCCATAGCCACGCATGTCGGGCGCGACCGCTCTATAGCCGGCGGCCGCCAGCGCAGCAAGCTGATTGCGCCAGGAGTACCACAGCTCCGGGAAGCCGTGGCATAGCAAGACCAACGGGCCGCAACCTTGCGTTGCTACCCGCATGCGGATGCCATTGATGTCGAGCATTTCGAGGTGTGGCTCGTTCATGTGCGCTTCCTGCCATTCAAGCGATGGACTCCAGCAACCGCGGCAGATTCGCCTGAGCCTTCTGCCTGTTGACAGAGAGCCGATACAGTTGTGCCACTTTCCCGGTGTCGGTTTCTTGCAGTCCCCTGAGCACCGCAGTCAGAAAGAATAAGCGCGACTGCCTGATCCAGCGCGACAGGCCTTCATGCTCTCCCCAGCGTAGTTGGTTACCCAGGTAGACCGCCCACATTCTGATCCAGTCCGTGGGGACGTGAGGCGGGGGGACCATCGTGCAAAGCGCGTTCATTTGCGCTCGATCGGTCAGGTGGCTTTCCACATAAGCGATCAAGGCCGCGCTGAACACGGGTTGGCAACTGCTTACCATCAACAGGTTAATCTTGCCGCCGTCGAACACCTTCATTTCAGGCAGTGACGGGATGGCACTGGCGCTGCAATCAATGTGCAGAGTACCTGGGCTCGTGGCGATGCTGCCCCGGTCGAGCACGATGCGCGTTGGCTCGATAGCTCGCACCCTGCCCAGGCGCACAATGTTGCCGATGCGTCGAAGCTCGCGTAATTCCGCCTGTGTGACGGTGGCGCAGCGGTAAGCAGTGGGTTCGACGGACTTGTCCAGGCGCAGGAGTTGGCCCGCGGCCTCAAGTCTTGCGAACAGGTCCGGGATCGAGTCTGCGGCTGCGATGGCCTCGAATTGCGCCATGAGGCCGCCGATTGTTCGTTCGAAGCTGTCGGGGCCGGGTTGCAGGTTGGCCCGGTCGATCAACCACGGATCGTTCGGCATGATCCAGCAGATTTTTGCGGGTGCAACACCGTTTTGCAGACACCACAGGCAAGCGTCGATCCCGGTCTTGCCCGATCCGACCACTACGTAGCCAGAGTGAGGGTGCCGGATCTTCGGCAGGTCGTTCAGTGGCACGCATTGCACGCCGGGGTCCACCCGGTACCTGGGCGGGTGGGTCGAGGGAACTGCGGTCTGGGCATGGGTGGCGTCTACCACCTTTTTGTGCACCTGGACCTGGTGGTTTACGCCGCTGACCAGCGAGGTAAACCGGTGGTCGTCAATGCGGTCGCCGGTGTAGTTGCACATGGGGAAGTAACGGACTTGACCTGATGGCAGAAACTGCTGATTCATCACCTGGTCGAAGTAGCTCGCCACCTCGGCGCCGGAGGCTAGCTCATATAGGCCCTCGTTGAGTTCCGCCCGGTCTTTCGTTCCGCTGCCCAATTCCCGTGAGTTGACGCCATAGAAGGCCGAGGGCTGGTGCAATCGGACGAACGGGTAGGCATCATTCCAGTGCCCGCCAGGTCGGTCGTGTCGATCCACCATTATGATGCGTGCATTCGTTTCCTTGAGTAGCGTATCGACGAAAGCCATGGCCGTCGCGCCAGCACCGATGATCAGGTAGTCGGTTTCGATCAGATTTGCGTCCATATGCTTTCGCCTTTCTGAAGGTTCCACCCTCAACCCCAGAAGATTAGCTACCTGTACCGAGCCCGATAGAACGAATGCTCCTCACCACATAACCGATGGAATTAATGGTTGCAGCCTGAGTTACGACTCACCAGTCGATGCAATATCTGACTCTCTGGCGTATGCACGTGGTGGCTCCACACTCGCGCACTCAAACGCCAGTTCGGCACCTCCCAAGGCACTTGGCGCAGACAATCAGCATGAGAAAGTCCGGTGCCGAGAATCACGTAGCCGTTAATCAAGCAGCTGATCGATCAACACCGCATTGGTATAGATCAAGCTGTCATCGCTCGCACGGTGCCCGACCAGGTGAAACTGACCGCGGTCGTGTTGCAAATAGACACGCATTTGACAGTCGGACAAGGGGGCGTATCCCTCAGGCATGATCAAATCCATCGAGTCCATATCGACATCGACCATGGCTTCAGTCTCGTGGGTCTTCTGCAAGCGCTCTTCGGCATCTTCCAGACGGCGATGCAGAGGTCCGTCGACGTAGAAATGGACTTCCCCCATCGGGGTGGACTTTGGGGCGCCGCTGGTTTTGCACCAGCCTTCAATCGTCAGGGCACTCATGAGGAAACCTCCCATGTGGATTGCTGGACTCTGTAGCTATCGTTCCTGCTCAATGCCATCACTTATGTTTGATGACTGCACAAGGGCAGGGTTCATCCTTTGGGGCCGCTTCCGGTCGATCTCTGCCGTCCGTCATCAGAAAATGAGTATAGCTGGCAACCGAACCTCCTTTACCCACCTCACGGTACAAGCCGATGGCTCTATACTCCTTACTGACTTTACCGCCCGGACGGGTGGTATTTGTCTGCCCTGCCTGGACGTAAGTGGCGATGCTTTTGCATAACCAATGAACAACAGGAATAGGATGAAGAGGAAATGGCAATAGCAATTGTCTTGATACTAATCGTTATTGCATCAGTGCTATTCCACATACTAGCGCCTTGGCAGGCGACACCGGCAGCTTCCAACTGGGGCTCCATAGACACCACCCTGTTCATCACCCTGATCATTTGCGGGGTGTTTTTCATCGCCATCACGATATTTATGGCGGTAGCGGTGATGCGCTATCGTCACAAGGAGGGTGCCAGGGCGGCCTACCAGCCAGAAAATAAAAAGCTGGAATTATGGTTGATTATCGTTACCTCGGTAGGTATTGCCGGGATGTTGGCGCCAGGTCTGGTTGTTTACAACGACTTCGTCCGGGTGCCGAAAAATGCTTACGAACTTGAAGTGGTCGCCCAGCAGTGGCAGTGGGCCTTTCGTTTTCCCGGTCAAGACGCAAAGCTGGGCAGATCGGATATCAGGTTTATTGATTCCGCCAATCCCCTGGGCCTTGATCCCAAGGATCCTGCAGGGCAGGACGATGTGCTTGTAATCAATAATGAAGTTCGTCTTCCGCTCGATCGGCCGGTGAAAGTTTTACTGCGCGCTAAAGATGTTCTGCACGATTTCTATGTACCGCAAATTCGCAGCAAGATGGACATGGTGCCAGGGATGGTGTCGTACTTTTGGTTTACGCCGACTAAAACCGGAAAATATGACGTCCTTTGCGCTGAATATTGTGGCGTGGGTCATTACAACATGCGCGGCCATATGATCGTGGAAGAGCAGGGCGTCTTCGATCAATGGCTGAAAGGCCAGCCGACTTTTGCGCAGACATTGACGACAGCTGCCAAACCCGGTCGAGACAGCGTGCTGGAAAAAGGCCGCCAGTTGGTCGAACAACTCGGCTGCAAGGCCTGCCATAGCCAGGATGGCGGTGTCAGTCTCGGACCGGGATGGAAGGGGTTGTACGGCCGCACTGAACAGCTTGCCGATGGCACCAGTGTGCAGGTCGACGAGGCCTACCTGAAAGAGTCGATTCTCGATCCGAAGGCCCGACTGGTACAGGGCTACCCGCCGGTCATGGTGGCCTATACTCTCAAAGACGATGAGCTGGGTGCTGTCATCGCCCTGATCAAATCACTAGGTGCTGCGGGGCAAGTCGATGAACCTTCTACCGGCGAAGCGTCGAGCTCGGGTGAAGACCTGGTGGCGCAGGGACAGCGACTGGCCGGGTCGCTCGGCTGTCTGGCCTGCCACAGTGTCGATGGCAACAAGGGCGTCGGCCCCAGCTGGCTGGGCCTGTACGGCAAGACGGAAACCCTTGCCGACGATTCGAGCGTAAAGGTCGATGAGAGCTATATCAGAGATTCGGTTCTTCATCCCAATGCCAAAATCGTCAAGGGCTATGCAGCCGTCATGCCGGTATTGGCTCCGAGTGACGAGGAGCTGAATGCACTGATCGCTTTCATCAAATCCAAAGCGAATGCTGACGCTGATGCGAACAAGGCGGAGCCAGGGAAGTAGCCGTGAAACAGCCAGGAATACACTGAAACTTCGGCAGGAGGATGACGTGATGGCCTATGCGGAGCAAGCCGAAACAGAAGCACTGCACGAGCCCAAAAGTTTCCTGACCAAATACATCTGGAGTCAGGACCACAAGGTCATAGCCATTCAATATTCGTTGACGGCCATCTTCGTGGGGCTTATCGCTCTGGTGTTGTCCGGCTTGATGCGCATGCAGATAGGCTTCCCCGGTAGTTTAGCGTTCATGGATGCCAGTACTTATTATCAGGCGATGACCATGCACGGCATGATCATGGTCATTTACTTGCTGACGGCCTTGTTTCTAGGCGGCTTCGGCAACTATCTGATCCCGCTGATGGTGGGCGCCCGCGACATGGTCTTCCCCTACGTCAACATGCTCAGCTACTGGTTTTACCTGGTGGCGGTACTGGTGTTGCTCAGCAGTTTTTTTGTCCCTGGCGGCCCCACAGGTTCCGGCTGGACGCTCTATCCGCCACAGTCCATTTCCCAGGGGACACCGGGGGTCGAGTGGGGCATTGTCCTGATGCTCGTCTCACTGGCGATTTTCATTGTCGCGGCCACCATGGGCGGGTTGAACTACGTCACCACGGTGTTGCAGGCGCGCACGCACGGCATGACATTGTTTCGCATGCCACTCTCGGTATGGGGCATCTTCATGGCCTCGATCATGGCCTTGCTGGCCTTCCCGGCGTTGTTTGTCAGTGCGGTCATGATGCTGTTCGACAAGCTGTTGGGCACCAGCTTCTTCATGCCGGCGATGGTCTCGCTGGGGCAGCACCTCGATCACCAGGGTGGCAGCCCGATACTGTTCCAGCACCTGTTCTGGTTCTTCGGCCACCCGGAGGTCTACATCGTTGCTCTCCCTGCGTTTGGCCTGGTCTCCGACTTGATCAGCACCCATGCACGTAAAAACATCTTCGGCTACCGAATGATGGTGTGGGCCATTATTGCGATTGGCGTACTCAGCTTTGTGGTCTGGGCGCACCATATGTATGTCAGCGGAATGAACCCGTACTTCGGCTTTTTCTTCGCCGTCACCACTTTGATCATCGCGGTGCCGACTGCGCTGAAAGTCTACAACTGGGTGCTGACCCTGTGGCAGGGCGACATCCATCTGACCGTGCCGATGCTGTTTGCCCTGGCCTTTATCGTCACCTTCCTGGTCGGCGGTCTGACCGGGTTGTTTCTCGGCAATGTGATCGTGGATATTCCGCTCTCGGACACCTATTTCGTCGTAGCCCATTTTCATATGGTCATGGGGGTTGCACCGGTCCTGGTGGTGTTCGGCGGCATTTATCACTGGTTCCCGAAAATCACCGGGCGGATGTGGAACGACACCCTGGGCAAGCTGCATTTCTGGATTACCTTTCTGGGCACCTACGCCATCTTCTTCCCCATGCACTACCTGGGTTTCCAGGGCATGCCACGTCGCTACTACGCCTATGAAAACTACGCGTTCATCCCGCAGTCCGCTCAAGACTTGAATGCCTTCATTACGGTAGTCGCATTGACTGTCGGCGTTTCCCAGTTGCTGTTCCTGTTCAACCTGACCTGGAGTGCGTTCAAGGGCAAACCCGCAGGCAGTAATCCCTGGGGCGCGGCCAGTCTGGAATGGCAAACGCCGAACACCCCGCCGATACACGGTAACTGGGGAGAGAAGCTGCCGGTCGTGCATCGCTGGGCCTATGACTACAGTGTGCCGGGGATAGAGCAGGATTTCGTGCCGCAAACAGTCTCGGCCGAGGAGTTGGAGCAAATGCGGCAACTCAGTGCCGGAACCAGGACAGCGGACGTTAAAACATGAACAGACTGCTATTGAGAAACGCCGATGGCGCAGACCCCGGCGGCAGTTGGAATCGCGACCCTGAGGGTATTCAGGCCGCCGAGGGTGCCGATAGAAGGCAAACCGCAAGGGTAGGCCTGCGCTTGTTTCTGGTGGTGGTGAGTTCGTTATTCTTCCTCTTCCTGATCGCCTTTGTCGCCCGTTCACAAATGGCCGACTGGCTACCCCTGACAGAGCCTTTGGCGCCGTTAGGCAATCTCCGACCGCTCTGGCTGAATTCGGCTTTTCTGGTATTGAGTTGCATCGCACTGCAGTGCTCGCGTATGGCCGCCCGAAAGGCTCTGCCGGGCGCAGCTGTCATTGGTTTTGCATTGGGGGGAGTCTTTGCCATTGCCTTTCTGGCGGGGCAACTCTGGGTCTGGCAGCAGTTTGTCGCCTGGGGCTACTTTGTCGCCAGCAATCCGGCCAACAGTTTCTTCTACCTGTTGACCGGCCTGCATGGGCTCCACCTGCTGGGCGGGCTGATCGCCTGGTGTTGGATCGTCGCTAAATTTCTGCGTCATGTGCCACTGGCACAACTCAGCGCCAGCGTAGAGCTCTGTGCCATCTATTGGCATTACTTGCTGGGCCTTTGGTTCGTGCTATTCGCGCTGCTGGCCAGCACCCCGCAAACCTATGAAGCCATCGCCAGATTCTGCGGCCTGAGGTGAACAGCCATGGCATTGCACCCGCAAGTCGAAGCCCAAGCCCAAGCCGAGATCAGTTCATCCAATCCACCAGGTTCGCCACCTGCGCCGGGATGGCAGGGCATCGCCAACGATTGGTCCTCGGATAAAGAGGCCTTCAAGCAGGTCCCCTGGGGCAAGGCGATGATGTGGATATTCCTGCTCAGCGATACTTTTATATTCACCTGTTTTCTGACCGGCTACATGTCGGTACGCATGACTATCACCACCGCCTGGCCGAACCCCAGTGAAGTGTTCGCGTTGACGATCGGCGGTAGGGAAATCCCGCTTATTCTGATCGCCATCATGACCTTTGTGCTGATCAGTAGCAGCGGCACCATGGCCATGGCCGTGAATTTCGCCTATCGCCGTGATCGTGCGAAAACCACGGCCCTGATGCTGGCGACCGCTGCCTTGGGGGTGACTTTCGTCGGCATGCAGGCAYTTGAATGGACCAAGCTCATCGCAGAAGGGGTGCGTCCCTGGGGGAACCCCATGGGGGCGGCGCAATTTGGTGCCAGTTTTTTCATGATTACCGGTTTTCACGGACTGCATGTGTCAATCGGCGCCATCTACCTCAGCATTGTGGCGCTGAAAGTTTTGCGGGGAGATTATGAGCGCTCCGGAAACTATCAGAACGTCGAGATAGCTGGGCTTTACTGGCACTTCGTGGATTTGGTGTGGGTGTTTATTTTTGCTTTCTTCTATTTGTGGTAGAGGAGTGCGGGTGATGGCACATGCTCAGGGTCAGCAACATCCAATCAGTTTGTACCTTAAAATCTGGGGGTTGTTATTCGTCCTCAGCACGCTGTCGTACCTTGTCGACTATTTCCACTTCCATGGCTACCTTCGGTGGACGCTGATTATCACTTTCATGTTGTTGAAGGCAGGTTTAATTGTCTCCATCTTCATGCATATGGCATGGGAGCGGTTGGCCATGGTCTACGCCATATTGGTGCCACCTTTGTGTTTACTGGTGCTCGTCGGACTCATGGCCACCGAGGCAGACTATGTTTTCCTCAGCCGGGTCATTTCCTTTGGCCAATAAGCAGCTTTCGGATGGCCTTGAGTCTCCAGGCGTTAACCCGATATCACTCGCTTGAACTGATGCCATTTGTGCTGCCAGGCCACTGTCCAGTGCGGGGCTGCCGTTCCCGTGCCGGCGATCTGCAGCATTGGATGATGTTTGATTACCTGGTCCAATAGCGATTCTTGATCCGGCTCAACATCCACGAAGAAGATATGTTTGCCTTCGTTTACCACCTGCTTGAAATTGCGGAAGTGAGTGTTCGGTACCTGGAACCCAAAAAAGCCGCCTTCCCAGATGCAGAAGCCCAAAATAACAATGGCAAGGAAGATAACTGGCATCCAGCCTGCGGCGGATTCTGTCCAGCCCATCCAATAGGCGACACCCAGGACCAGTGCTGCGAGGGGCACACCGATCACCGCACCAATCTCACCAGAGTGAACAGCATCTTGCTCCATTAACGAGTTAACCTCGTGGAGGTGATGTTGTTCGACATCAGCAACTTTTTCACTGAGCACATGAATTTGTTCGGAATTGATGCCACTGGCTTCCAATTCATTTTCAACGGTTTCGAGATCGTTGAGATTGTCACTGATGTAATAGTGTCGATTCATGCCACACCTCCCAACTCGTGTTTGCTGTAGACCTCCTTTGTCCGGCAGCTGTTAACCAGGATTTACAGTCGGTACCTGTACCGTGGGGAACGTTGCATACTTCATGCAATCTGAAAAAAAGTATAGCACTCGCCAGCATGCGGACCGGTCGCTAATTGATCTGCACAATGACCGGACCTTCCGTTACGATCGGCGGGTTCGCGTGGATACTCGAGGTGTTTTTCTGAATCCAGTCACGCGCTACTTTCAAGCTCGCATCACTGCCGGCCTTGTCTATGCAAACAGTGATCGACGTACCACCGTCACCCGTATTCAGCAATGTGTAGCTTACGAGGCCAGGCACTGTCCGCAAGGTAGCTTCGATGTCGTCTTTGCGCTTTTCCAGAAGCTCGAAAAGTTGCTTTGCTCCCGTACCCAGGTAGGTTCTTATCACCGCGTACATAGTCGTCTCCTTTGGGAGTACCGTCTTGATGCCCATCCAGATCCGTTGATGGCCGCAATCACACAAGTTTCAACTCGCCCTGATTTATTAAGCTTAGCCAAACGCCGGCGACAACCGAAATGCAACGACCACCGGCCCATCGCAAACATCAAACCCGGCGCTAACTGAACCTTGAACATTGACGCAATTGCGCCGGGCTCACGCCAAGGCGTTGCTTGAAGGTGGTCGCCATGTGTGCCTGGGAGTTGAAACCGCAGGCGTAGGCGATCTCCGTCAGCGTGGCAGTCGAATCGCGCATCAGGGCTCGGGCCCTGGCGAGGCGTCGGTCGATCAGGTAACCGTGCGGGCTTTTGCCTGTGGAGTTTTTGAAGGCCCGCATGAAATAGCCTTCGGACAATCCAAGCAGCCCCGCCATCGCCGGTACGCTCAACGGGCCATCGAGGCCAGCATCAATGAACTCATCGAGCAAGCGCATCCGGTAACCGGTTATCGAGCCATGGGCCGGTGACAGCACTGCTTCGCTACTCGTCGCCCGCGCAGACAATGCCAGTGCCCAGGCCTCCCAATCGTCCTCCACGCAAGCGTGCAACAGCGCGGCGCGCATTCGCCGTGCGAGGGCAGTGGCCTGCCGGTCGATGCGATTGTTGAAGGCACGATCCCCGACCAACGCAATACCGTCGGTGCGCATCACCCGCAGGTATTCACCGCCCGTGGGTGATTCGGACAACACGTCACACCCGACGGGAACGAACGCCAGGCCGTTGGGCACGGCATCGAAAGGGCGTATTCGGTCACTGCCGATAGCGTGCAGGCCTCGCTGGCTGTCGAAGGCAAAGCCGATTCCCGCCTGGGTCGCCACATAGCGGGTCGCGTAGGCACAGCCGGGGAGCAATTCGATCGCCCAGGGGCCGGCCTCGATACGGCGGACCGGTTCGGACAGGAGTGGTGGCGTCATGCGGTTTCGATAGCTCATGAACACCATAGTAGTGAAGAGGGGGGACAAAAGTCAGGTCAGTTTTCTGAAAGCCAGCGTACTGCGTCCGTGTCCAGACTGGGCAAAATCTCAGGGGGATCAATCATGCACAGACTGACTCGCGGCGATATCGAACAGGCCGCACGCAACGTTTACCAGGTCATGCCGGCCACCGCCCAATACCCTTGGCCGTTGCTGGCTCGGCGGTTGGGTTGCACGGTGTGGGTCAAGCACGAAAATCACACGCCTACCGGTGCTTTCAAAGTGCGCGGCGGTATTACCTTCATGCACTGGCTCAAACGCGAGCACCCAGACGCGAAAGGCATTGTCARCGCTACCCGCGGCAACCATGGCCAGAGCCTCGCGCTGGCAGCTGGCGCACTGGGTTTGCGGGCGTTGATCGTAGTGCCGCAAGGTAACTCGGTAGAAAAGAACGACGCCATGCGCGGCTTTGGCGCTGAAGTGGTCGAATACGGGCGCGATTTCGATGAGGCCCGCGAAGAGGCTGCACGCCTTGCGCACGTGCATGACCTGTTCCTGGTCCCGCCGTTTCACACCGAGCTGGTCAAAGGCGTCGCCACTTATGCGCTGGAGCTGTTCAATGCGGCGCCGGACCTGGATACCGTATATGTACCGATTGGCTGTGGCTCGGGGATTTGCGGGGTGATCGCCGCCCGCGATGCGCTGGGACTGAGCACCCGGGTGGTGGGCGTGGTTTCCACGCAAGCGGCCGCCGCACAGTTGTCGTTTGACACTGGGGTCCTATGCGAAACCGCCTCGGCAACCACCTTTGCCGACGGTCTGGCCGTACGCAAGCCAGTGCCTGAGGCCTTTGCCGTCTACGCGCAAGGTGCGGAGCGGATCGTAGCGGTCAGTGACGCGCAGATTGCCGAGGCCATGCGCGTGTATTACACCGATACCCATAACCTCGCTGAAGGGGCCGGTGCGGCGGCGCTGGCAGCGCTCATTTCGGAGCGTGAAGCCATGTCGGGAAGAAGGGTGGGTGTGATTCTATCCGGCGGCAACGTCGACAGATCGGTGTATGCGCAAGTGATTGCGTGAAGGGGCAATGACCGTGGTCACATAAATTTGAAATGCACGGCGTTGCTCGACACAATCGCGCCCCGATCCGGCCAAAAGGCGCCGGACGTTTGTGGTGAAAAGGGGCCGCAGGTGAACGAACAGACATTGTCCATGCGCCTGGAGCGCGTGGCGGCGCATGTGCCAGCCGGCGCGCGCCTGGCCGATATCGGCTCGGATCACGGCTACCTGCCGGTGGCGCTGATGCGCCGTGGCGCCATCGCGGCGGCGGTGGCCGGCGAGGTGGCGTTGACGCCGTTCCGCTCGGCCGAACGCACCGTGCGCGAGAACGGCCTGGACCCGCAGATCACCGTGCGCCTGGCCAACGGCCTGGCGGCAATCGAGCCGGGAGACGGGATCACGGCGATCAGCATCTGCGGTATGGGCGGCGAAACGATYCGCGACATCCTCGACAGCGGCAAGACGTACCTGAGCGGTCAGGAGCGCCTGATCCTGCAACCCAACGGCGGCGAACAGCCACTGCGCCAATGGCTGATGGACAATGGCTACCGCATCCTCTGCGAGGAAGTGCTGCGGGAAAGTCGTTTCGACTATGAAATCATCGTCGCCGAGCGCGCCGGGCCGGTGATGTACACCGCCCAAGAGCTGTACTTCGGCCCATTGCAGATGCAGGCCCGCAGTCCGGCGTTCCTGCTCAAGTGGCAGCGCAAGTTGCGCCAGAAGCAGAAGACCCTGACCCACTTTGCCCGGGTGCAACAGGCCGTGCCCGAGGAAAGGGTGCAGGACATCGCGCGTCAGGCCCAGTGGATCACCCAGTTACTGGCCTGAGGAAGCGTGGGGGCAGGCGATGTGCATACAGCGCGATGGCGGCTTTTTTTCGGAATAAAACCGGAAACGATTCAGCTCCTTGGCTACGCCGGTTTCAGCCAAGGAGACAGGTACTCCCCGGTGTTGGATTTGGTACCGTTTGTCGAGCATCCTGCTCAAAAAGTGAACGATTTTGATAGGCTTCGCTCTGATGTTCCGGCAGACGGGATCCTTTGAGAGGTCGCGCTGCACTCACTAATAAAAAGGACGTATACCTCATCTGCATTGAATGGAATGCACATGGGGATTTTTTTTACCTGAGACCTGGAGTGATAGTATGCCGTCATCACTGACTCGCTGGGCGAGTCGCTCCCTCTTGTAATACCTAATTATTAAGTTGCTTCAATCATTGCGAACTTGATCTTGCAGGTGCGAATAAATAATTCGCATGCCTGGGGCATGGTCAATTTGCACTGCGGCTATAAGTGGAGATGTCATCTTGGATATTAATACAATGATCGGCCTGATCGGCCAGAAAGAATCCATGGAGTTTTTGCGTTTAGGTGTTGTTTACGTTCACCTGTTGGCTTGCTGCGTGGCGATTGGCCTGGTGTTTGCCAGCGATGCCGCAATGGTCAAGGATTTATGGAAAGGTCGTGTGTCGTCGGGGCACGATAATGAACATATGGCCAGTCTTCAGACGTCTGTTTCCAATGCGTTGATATTCTTGTGGATCACCGGAGCCGCGGTAATAGGCATTGATTATCTGGATAAAGGCATGAACTATTTTGCCAATCCAAAACTGCAAGCCAAAGTCATCATTGTATTGTTGCTGACGTTCAACGGCATGTTGTTGCACCGCTTTGTATTGCCGGCAATGCTCAAGGCCGGGTCGCTGCTTGATCTCAAGGTCAGTGTACGAATGTTTGCCCTGTTCTCTGGCGCACTGTCGGGCGTGTCCTGGCTGTATGCCGCCATGCTCGGTGTCGGTCGACCACTGGCCTGGAAATATTCGCTCACCGAGTTGCTGATGGCCTATCCGGTGTTGATCGTGCTCGGCTTTGCGATGATGGTGGCGCTGACTCAGTGGGCGCGCAAGCGCAACGAAGCAACGCCAGCTCAGGAGACTTCGTGGCTGTTTGCGGGTATTCCTGCGCTGCGCTGAGCTGACGAAAACCCAGGTAAAGACGGGTAAAACCGTTTGACCCTTTGAAACATCAGACCCCCTCCTGGCGAGGGGGTTTTTGTGCGTGTGGGAAACAGGAGGTCAAAGATAACCGGCTCGATTGGCCGGTTTTTTTTCGAGTGAAAGACATCCATTTCATTTCAGCGCCAACGACTTGATCGTCATGCGTGAAAGCGATCCGAAGCGCGTAACCAGAGGCCCCGTAGGGCCGGACGGTGAGAAGCCCATCATCGTTTCGACAAGGGGGGAGGGTAACTACCGCTCATCGCCAAGGCACAAAATAGGCTTTGACATCATTGGGGCTTTGGTTGAGTATTCATCTATCGCATGCGATCTAATCGAACGAGACAGGATGTAGCAACAACCCTTGCCGTTTGGAGACTCAGCCATGAACACCGGAAGCCGCCGCACAATGTTTATCTCGACCGCCCACGCTTCCCATGGCCAAAACGGCAACAACTGGATCATTGCACACGCCAATTGATGAACGTTGCTTTTTAAGCGCCATAAATATCGCATGCGATATAATCGCACGAAACATTAAATCCTGAGGAAGGCCCCATGAGCAAGATCGATAAAGTGCTGGCAACCGGCAAAACCCACACCACTCATAACAGCGCAGGCAACACCTCGCGCGGCCATAACGGCAACCTCGATATCGTGCTGTCGTCCCCTGGCAGCGACACACCGGCACACGTGCTCACCGCCGTCCAGCCGCACCCGAAAGCCGAGCAACTGTTCGCCGGAGCGTGGTCGGCTTGCTACATCGCAGCGGTGGGGCTGGCCGCCCTACAGATGAAGGTGACGCTGCCGACCGACACGGCCGTCGACATTGAAGTCGATCTGGGCCAGACCGGCGCGGCTTACTTCCTCCAGGCTCGACTGACTTTGCGTGTGCCGGGGCTGGATCATGGGGTGGCGACCGAGTTGGCCCACAACGCCGATGCAATCTGCCCGTATTCCAAGGCCACACGCGGCAACATTGATGTCGACATCAATGTCTTGACGGCATAACCCACGCCACGGCCGGCTCACCGGGGATCTCCCGGTGAGCCGGCCTTCAGTGTTTATGCGCACTTCCGATACCATCGCGTACGATGTAAAGTTTCAGTCTCGCCAGACTGACCCAAGAGTACGTCCATGAAAAACACCGACAAGACATCCGCCCTGGATCTCAAACTCTCCGATTTCCTGTGTTTTGCGGTCTATTCAACCAATCTGGCCTTCGGCAAGGCCTACAAGCCGATGCTCGAGCGGCTTGGCCTGACTTATACGCAATACATCACCCTGGTTGCGCTGTGGGAGGAAGACAACCAGACCGTTGGCAGCCTCGGCGAAAAGCTGTTTCTTGAATCCAATACCCTCACGCCGATCCTGAAGAAGCTGGAAGCGATGGGTTATCTGCTGCGCCAGCGCGACCCGGAAGACGAACGCCAGGTGCGGATCAGTCTCACCAGAGAGGGGCGAAAACTGCGCGAAGGCCTCACCGAAGATGGCTTCCCGCAAACCGGTCTTGACCCCGACGACTTCGTGCAAATGCAGAAGGCCATAGTGAAGTTACGGGGCAGTCTCATCCGGTCGACGAAAGACAGGGAGTAAGTCGTAGCGAGTCTAGTGAGTGGCCCCGGATTTGTGAGATGCACCAAATAACGGATCAGATCTGAGCGGCTCATTAAACCCGGGGGGCAATTGGGCTATCGGATGTTGTGCGGCGGTTGCACGGCAGGGCTGGCCCTCTGGTCTTGATACCCCCCGATTTCGGAGCGAGCCCCCCCACTAATGGGCGCGATTCCCCGGCAGAATTCGCACCTCCATTAGCTCAAGAATTTCAAGTTCTGAGCAATGTTTGCCGGGCTCTCAGGTCGGCCGATATGTTTTGTTACATCGATGGCAAGGTAATTGCTGAGTGAGCGTATCCCGACCGTGAAAGGTGCAGAGTCGGGATACTGTGGAGCTGTAAGTACCCCATTGAGTGATTGCACGTAACTAATACCCCTGGCTACTCAATAGAAGTGCTGCAGTCCTCCTCTGCAACCGTCCAGGGGAAATGCTTATGAGCCACTCCAGATACACGTGTGCGCGGGTAGCGCTGCTCGGATTGTGCTTTTTAGCCTGCCTGCTGACGGTAACGCTGATGGCGGCAGACGAACCTCAGGGCAATGACAATCAAAGTAACGAGAAGTGGCTGGAGCCGGCACGCTCCAAGCTCATGCATGTGACTGGCGCGATGCCGTTCTTTCCGCACCGGGCCAATACCCCCGGCAACCTGGTGTTGAATGTGAAGGACTTCGACAATGCCCAGGTATGTGGCGCTTGCCATACAGAGATCTACAAGCAGTGGCGCTCGTCGATGATGTCCCAGGCCTGGGATGAACCCATCTATCGGGCCTTGCTCAAGCGTGCGAGTTCGGCCACCGAGGGGAAGGTCGATAACTTCTGCACCGGCTGCCATACCCCGATCGGTCTCACGACCGGGCAGATCAATTCGCAAGTCAACCGCTCCTCGATTGAAGACAGCGCGAAGAATCATCCGATGCCAGGGGTCGATTGCGAGACCTGCCACAACATCAGTGCCCGCACGGGCCTCGATAACGGCGCCTATGTTCTGAGCCCTCGGGCACACGGTAAACCGACCAAGTTCGGCCCGCGCAAAGATGCCGTTTCGCCGTATCACGACACCGTATATTCCGCTCTGCACACACGCTCGGACTTTTGCGGCACCTGCCACAACGTCACGCATCCCTTCAGCAGCGTGGCGGTCGAGCGCACCTATGACGAATGGCAGGAGAGCACCTACAGCCTTAACGATGTCACCTGCCAGAGCTGCCATATGCCGGGTTTTGCGGGCAAGGCCGCGATCATGGGGCCAGACCGCGAAGAGGTCGCCTCGCATTGGTTCAGCGGAGCCAACGCCATGATGCTCAAGCATCTCGGTCAGGAAGAGGGCTCGCAACGCGCTCGCGACATGCTCGCGCGCGCAGCGGAAATAACCTTCCAGCAACCGCCGGCAGCCATCATTCCCGGGCAATACACCTCGGTAGCGGTCAAAGTTTCCAACGTCGGCGCCGGGCACAAGCTGCCGACCGGTTTTCCAGAGGGACGGGAGATGTGGATCGATTTCCGGGTGCTCGATGCCAGTGGTCGCGAGCTCTATCGACTGGGCTCGAT
>NZ_JBFUID010000090.1:0-18346 GCF_056402055.1 Pseudomonas sp. P4_C4
TCAAAAGATCGTCCGAACGCGGCCCGAACCTTCGGCAGCCCCTACAGATATTTCGTTATATGTGTTCCCCGGAATTCCGTGAAGAACCTATTTTTTGCGTGATAGTCTCGCCGCACTTTTGAGTTGGCACTGATCGTTCACGCGATGACGGCCACAGTGAGGAGCGATCATGCCCAGAGTTTCCCACCCAGCATTACGCCGTTCGTTTCGCGAGCTGCTGGCATCCAGTAACTGTTTCCAGACGGCTTCAGTCTTTGATCCGATGTCAGCACGCATTGCCGCCGATCTCGGATTTGAAGTGGGTATTCTGGGTGGATCAGTTGCATCTCTGCAGGTTCTGACTGCACCAGACTTCGCACTCATTACCCTGTCTGAATTTGTCGAACAAACGGCCAGAATAGGCCGTGTGGCGCAGTTGCCTGTCATAGCTGACGCCGATCACGGTTACGGAAATGCACTCAACGTCATGCGAACTGTCCAGGAGTTGGAGCGCGCAGGAATAGCGGCACTCACGATTGAAGACACCTTCCTTCCGGCGCAATTCGGGYGTAAATCAACAGACCTCATCAGCACTGAAGAGGGCGTCGGCAAAGTGCGGGCCGCACTGGAAGCACGCGTTGATCCGGAGCTTTCGATTATTGCTCGAACCAACGCATCAGTCCTGCCAGTGCATGAGGTCATTCACCGAATGCACGCTTATCAACGGGCCGGCGCGGATGGCATTTGTATTGTTGGCATCCAGGACTTTGCGCACCTCGAACAGATCGTGGAGCACATCACGATTCCACTGATGTTGGTCACTTACGGAAACCCGAGACTCAACGACAACGAACGCTTGGCCAAGCTAGGAGTGCGAATCATTGTTGCAGGTCATGGTGCTTATTTCGCCTCCATTAAAGCGACCTATGACTGCCTTCGTGAACAACGCCAGCTCACTCGCAACACATCGAACTTAAGCGCTACCGAACTGGCCTACACCTACACGTTGCCGGAAACATATTTGAATTGGGCCAGGGACTTCATGGATGTTCAGGCGTGATGAAAATCTCCTGATCAGCTTTTTACCCACTGCTCTGCCTACAGGTTTCTCCCTGCTTGAATCCGCAAGCATGATTTGCGTGCCGAGAAGAGCACTCGCACTCATGCGGTTTGGTCACCCTCGGTTACGTATTCAGCAGTTTGCTTGCGGAGCGATCTGGGAGCTTTTTTCTTCTCAACAAAGCGCTCTAAGTATTCTCACCTTGATTAGCGCAGACCTGCTCGGGAGCGGTTAATCGGGTAACAACATTCAATGTCTAACTGCTTCTGGGTTTACGACCGCGCGAGCTTGGTTTCACCGGAACGCTTTTCCCATACTCGCTCCACCATAACGCGAGTGCTTCCATCGTTGGCCCGAGTGCACGGGCCTTTGCCGTCATCTCATATTCGACGCGCGGGGGCACTTGCGCGAAGACTGTTCGCGACACCAGGCCATCGTTTTCGAGTTCACGAAGTTGTGCCGTCAGCATGTGCTGGGTGATGCCGCTGATCGCCTTGCGAAGTTCTCCGAAGCGATAGATTCGCTGGTTCAACAACCACATGATTTCCAGCTTCCACTTGCCTGAGAGCAGCGCAAATGCACGGCGCATTTCCTCGTGCATATTGATCTGATCGTCATCAATAGTCTGGTTTTCCATACTAAGCACCACTTTTTCATCCTACTTGTCGCTTTTCATATTAGGCGACATCTTTGACCTAAGTCGACGCATTAACGCTTGCTTAGGAAAACCCCATGATTGAAATCTACATTTATTGGATCAGTACGACACTGCTGTCGTTGTTGTATCTGGCCTCGGCGACTCTGTACCTGGTTAAAAGGGAATGGGTTCGTCAAGCACTCGCCGACCTCGGCTACCCCGCCAATCTGATGTCGATGCTCATTGCAGTGAAGATTCTGGCGGTGGTCGCCATTGTGTTGCGGATCAATGTGTCGCTTAGCGACCTGGCCTACGCCGGCATGCTTTATCACCTGCTGCTCTCAGCGTTTGCGCATATCAATGTCCGCAAGCCTGGTGGAGCCTTGCCGGCGGTTATCTGCCTCGTGTTGCTGATCGCTTCTTTCTTGACTCAAAACGCTGCTCATGACGTGCAGTCACCCTACGGGCAAGTAACAACGGCACATTTAATAACCCCCACATAACTGGAGATCAACATGTCCCGACTCAATGGAAAAGTAGCCATGGTCACTGGCGCCGGTCGTGGTATTGGCCGCGCTACTGCCCAGCTGTTTGCAGGATCCTGGTGAACAATGCCTTCGACCCCTGCGCCGTCTTCTCATCGGTTCTCGATCTGTCAGCCGAGCAATTGCAACGCAATCTGGAAATGGGGCCGATTGCCTATCTGCGGACGATGCAAGCCTGCTACCCACACCTTAAAGCCAGCGGGGAGGGTAGAGTCATCAACTTTGCATCGTTGGCCGGTGTCATCGGCTTGCAGGGTTATGCCCCTTACAACATGGCAAAGGAGGCGGTGCGTGCCTTGACTCGCTCGGCGGCAAGGGAGTGGGGCGCAGACAAGATCACGGTGAACAATGTCATGCCGGTTGCGGACACTTGGGGGGCTGCTGCCAATGCGCCCGCACCCACCAATGCACTTGGCCGTTATGGATCGCCCGAAGAGGACATTGCGCCGGTCGTGCTGTTCCTTGCCAGCAAGGATGCGCAGTTCCTGACGGGTTACAGTCTTACCCCTGACGGTGGCCAAATCATCGACAGCGCACGCTGACGGTCACGTCCAGTTTCCGAGCGCATGCTCAACCGAAACCACAAGACATGCCTTGGCGTGTCTTGCGGTTATTTCAAGCAATGCTGACCGATGCAACAGGCTCCCGCGATGCTGCGCGTGCAGCCAGGAAGGCAAGAACGGCCGCCACACCTAGCAAAGTGGCGCTCAATTCGAAGGTCGCTTGATAGCCGCTCGAGTCGAAGACCAGCCCGCCAACGGTTGCGCCAGACGCAATAGCGAGTTGGATGATCGCCACCATTAAACCGCCTCCCGCTTCAGCTGCGTCTGGCAACGTTCTCGCCAGCCATGTCCACCATCCCACGGGCGCTGCAGTCGCAACCAGTCCCCATGCGCCAAGCAAGACGGTCGTGGTGGTCGCCGAGCTACCGAATGAAACAAGCGCCAGTGCAATCATCGCCATGAAGATCGGGATGACGATGAGGGTTCGATGCAGGCCATTTTTCAAGAACGCTTCAATCAGGAAGGTTCCGGCAAGTCCCGCCAGGCCCAGAACGAGCAACATAAAAGACAGCATGGAGACACTGACGTGCGTGACCGTTTCAAGGAATGGGCGCAAATAGGTAAACAGCATGAACTGGCCCATGAAAAACACACTGACCGCCACCATGCCTAGTGCGACCGGTACGCTTTTCATCAACCTGAAGACGTTTCCAGTGCCTGAACCGCTTTGCGATTTCATCGGTGGAAGGCTTACAGACAGCCATACACAAGCGACTATCGCGACTGGGATGACGCACAAGAATGCACCGCGCCAGCCAATCAAGGCGCCGAGAAAGCTGCCCAATGGCGCTGCAATCACAGTCGCCAAAGCGTTGCCGCCGTTGACGATTGCCATGGCGCGAGTGATCTGGTCGTCAGGCACCAGGCGCATGGCGGTTGCCGCCGACAATGACCAGAAGCCACCTATCGCAATACCGATCAGCGCGCGGCCGATCATGAACACCCAGTAGTTCGGGGCGAACGCGACCACTGTTCCAGAAAGGATCATCAACAGCGTCAGTGAAAGAAGCAGCGGTTTACGGTCGACCCGCGCTGCCACCAGCGGGATAAGAAGGCTGGTGAATAAGGCAAACAGCCCCGAAACGGAAATGCCCTGACCGGCTTGTCCTTCGGTGATATGCAGATCGGCGGCAATGGGTGTCAGCAGGCTGACGGGCATGAATTCCGATGCCACCAGCACGAAGGCGGCGAGCGACATGGCGAATACGGCACCCCATGATTTATGGGGCACTGGGGTGGTGTGATCAGTCATTGTTTGAATCCTGTATTGCGCGAAGCGTCGTAGCCCCGAGGACGAGGCTACGAGAGAAGCGATGCCCGGCCAGGGCACCGAACGGGCTACTTAAGGTTGCTTTTGAAGAACGTGGTCAACTTGGCGAATGGAATGAGGTTGACCCGGTCGTAGAGATCGACGTGGTTGGCGCCCGGAACGATGACCAGTTCTTTAGGCTCCGCTGCACGCTTGTAGGCATCTTCACTGTATTCACGAGAATGAGCCTCGACGCCCGTGATCAAGAGAAGTGGACGTGGCGAAATAGTCTCGATGTCTTCGAACGGGTAGAAATTGTAGAACTTCGCATTGGTGGTCAGTGTCGGCATGGTGGACGTCTGCGGCGATGCGCCGGCAGGGGTGACTTCACCGCGAGGAGTGCGATAGAAATCAAAAAACTCATCGCCTATCGCATTGCCTGTGAGCTTCAACGGGGCACCGGCGGTGTACTGGGTAGCGCCGCCAGTGAATTCCACATAGCGTTGTTCTGCAGCTTCGGCGAGTGCCGTGCGTTTCTGCTCTGGGGTCGTCGAATGACCCAAACCTTTGCGGTATAGGTCGCCGTGGTTGTACATGCTGACTGTTGCGATTGCCTTCAGTCGAGGGTCGATCTTGGCCGCGCTGATGACGAAGGCGCCGCTGCCGCAAATGCCGATGATGCCGATGCGCTCACGGTTAACGAAAGGCCGTGTGCCCAGGAAATCCACCGCCGCGCTGAAGTCCTCGGCGTAGATGTCCGGTGACACGGCTTGACGGGGCTGCCCCTCGCTTTCACCCCAGAACGAAAGATCAATCGCCAATGTCACGAAACCTTGCTCGGCGAGCTTCTGGGCATACAGGTTGGAGCTCTGTTCTTTCACCGCGCCCATTGGGTGCCCTACGATGATCGCGGGGTTCTTGATCTTGGGATCCACTCCTTTAGGAATGTAGAGGTTCCCTACAACGTTCATCTTGTATTGGTTTTTAAAGGTGACCTTTTCTGCGATGACCTTCTCGCTTTTGTAGAAGTTGTCAGCACCGTTAGACATGTCAGCTCCCATTGATGAGAAAGAGGCGACAAACAGCCCCAGGGCAAGAAAGAGTCTGTTCATTCGATATTCCTTACTTTTGGATGGAGTCCATTTGCGTTCTTGAATCTGAGGCTCTCAATCAACCAATGTGGAGTTGTCGATCACAAAGCGGTACTTGACGTCGCCCTTGAGCATCCGTTCATAGGACTCATTGATCTGATCGGCCCGCACCAGTTCGATATCGGAGACGATGCCGTGCTCGGCGCAGAAATCGAGCATCTCCTGTGTTTCGGGGATACCACCAATCATCGAGCCGGCAATCGTTCGGCGTTTCATGATCAGGTTGAATACGTTCGGCGATGGATGTGGCGAGGCGGGCGCACCGACCAGAGTCAGTGCCCCATCACGCTTGAGCAGCACCAGAAACGCATCAAGATCGTGGGGGGCTGCGACGGTGTTGAGAATGAAGTCGAAACTCTTGGTATGTGCAGCCATTTCTTCAGCGTTGCGCGATACGACGACCTCATCGGCGCCTAACGCCTTTGCCGCCTCGCGCTTGGATTCAGAGGTGGTGAACGCCACGACGTGGGCGCCCATCGCATGAGCCAGCTTGATGCCCATGTGGCCCAGGCCACCGATGCCGACCACGCCTATTTTCTTGCCTGGGCCGGCGTTCCAGTGGCGCAGAGGGGAGTAGGTAGTGATGCCCGCGCACAGCAGCGGAGCGACGGCAGCCAGTTGTGCCTCGGGATGGCGGATGCGCAACACGTAGCGCTCATGCACCACGATGTTTTGCGAGTAGCCGCCCAGCGTCCAGCCGGGTGCGTCCGGTGTCGGAAAGTTGTAGGTGCCGACCATTGCGTCGCAGTAGTTTTCCAGGCCTGTCTCACAGTCGTCACAGTGTTTACAGCTGTCGACAATGCAGCCGACACCGACCAGATCGCCGACTTTGAAATCCGCAACATGCGCGCCCACCGCCGATACACGGCCGACAATTTCGTGACCCGGTACGCAGGGAAATTGCGTGCCTGCCCACTCGGCACGCACTTGGTGCAAATCTGAATGGCAGATGCCACAGAAGGCGATATCGATCTGAACATCATGGGCTGCAGGCGTTCGGCGGTTGATCTGCATTGGCTCAAGGGGTTTGTCGCCCGCGTGAGCACCGTAGGCTTTGACAAGCATGGGAGCATCCTCGATGGGTTTGTCGGTTGAACATTCTCCCGCTCTGCCCAGACCCTCTGTAGTGCATTGCGCTGGATTACTTGCCTGATTCTATGAGTCTCTGTTTTTTTGCAGGACGGTCGTGAGTTGGCGAGTTAGAGTTCAGGGAAGAGGTACAAGACGAATATGACGAACAAACCCGACACCGCTCCTCAACAGTTATCGCCACAAGAAGCGCTTGCGCAGATCATCGGCGCGCAGATCTCCAAACCAGGTGATTATGCAACGGCCATTGCAGGCCTCGTTTTTTTCAGGCGCGAACATCCAGCACCGCCCATCGTTTGCATGGTCGAGCCAAGCATCATCCTTGTCGCCCGAGGTGAGAAACAGCTCTGGGTAGGTGGCGAGGGCTACCCCTACGACACGTCGCGGTTTCTGATCACCTCATTGGATTTGCCTGCAAATTCAGAAGTGCTGACGGCAAGCCCGGAACAACCATGCCTGGGGCTGACCTTGAAACTCGATCTGCGCATGCTGGCTGAGCTGATAGCGCAAAGTGACCTGCCACCAACCCGTGATCGATCAGTTGCAAAGGGGGTAGGAATTGGCTCAGTGACCCCAGCGATGCTGGCCTCATTCGAGCGTTTATTGGCCCTGCTCGATGAGCCGGAGTCCATCCCTGTTCTTGCCCCCTTGATCCAGCGCGAGATTCACTACCGTCTCCTGCAGAGTGATCAGGCGAGCCGGCTTCGACAAATAACGTCTGTCGATGGCCAGGGTTATCGGATCGCGAAAGCCATCGATTGGTTGAAGTTGAATTACACCTTGGCGCTTCGCATCGATGAGCTTGCAGCCCGTGTGCAGATGAGCACTCCGACCTTTCACCACCACTTCCGCCAACTCACCGCAATGAGCCCCTTGCAGTACCAAAAATGGCTGCGACTGAATGAAGCAAGACGGTTGATGCTCAATGAACACCAGGACGTATCCAGCGCCGCTTTCAAGGTCGGCTATGAAAGCCCATCCCAGTTCAGCCGCGAATACAGCCGTCTGTTTGGCGTCCCCCCCAAGAGGGATATTGCGGTGTTGCGAGGGCAGGGGTAGCAACATCAATCCGTACAAGAGAGGCGATTGATGATGGCTTCATTTGCCGACTGCTCCATGCCTGGTTCAGCCAGGGAAGCTGGAGGAGTCAAGGCTTTTGTAGACGCACTTGCTTTTCAACCTCGCTGGCAATGTGTGTCTCCACGTTCTCCACCGAGCGGGCAAGTTCGACAAAATCAGATGCCTCCCACAAACCTTCTGCAGCACCACGCGAATCCATAAAACTGCGATTAAGTGCCGAGATGGGCTTGCACGTGCTCGCCGACAACTTGAAACGGGTCATGAAAGTCATCGGTGCCGACAGCTGGATGAAGACACTGTCGACCTGGAAAAATCCGGTTTTGATCCATCCCAAAGGCTGTAAAACAGCGCTGACGGATTGTTACAACTCATGGCTTCGATCGGGCGATCGCTCAACCAACGAACGTCGATGTTCCAATTCGGTGAGCCCGTTGCTCCTCTTTGAGGGCCGCACCTATGAGAGGTAGCAATCGAAGGTGAGCCTTATTAGGCTTATGATCATGCATTGACATACACCGTATAAATAAGGGGCACCTGATGTCCACTGCACATGTTTTCATCGCCACCAGTCTGGATGGCTTCATCGCCCGGCCCGATGGCGACATCGACTGGCTTTTGCAGCGCGATGATCAGTCCGAGGATCATGGCTACTCAGATTTCATCGCCGACAAAGATGTAATCGTAATGGGGCGGGGAAGCTATGAGAAAGTGCTGACCTTCGACACATGGTTTTACGACCGACCCGTGGTGGTGCTGTCTGGACAGCTGGCCGATTCGCCGGTGCCCGAGGCGCTGAAGGGCAAGCTACGCTTTTCCAACCTCGCACCCCGGGAGGTGATGGAGGAGCTTGCGAGGCAAGGCATGCGTCGGGTCTATGTCGATGGCGGGCAGTTGGTGCAATCATTCCTGCGCGATGGATTGATCGCCGATATGGTGATCACTACCGTTCCCGTACTGATCGGGTCGGGTAGGCCATTGTTCGGGGGCCTTCAGCAGGATGTTGACTTGAAACTGTTATCCAGCCGCTGCTTTCCTTCGGGGTTGGTGCAGTCCACCTATCGGCTGGCCCCATGACCCACCCGCGTGGACTTCCTGACCAAGGCAAGGGCAAGGGCAAAGGGCGCGCATCGTGCCCCCGCCCTGGATCTAATGGGTCCTTTGGAGGCACCCTGAAGGGTTGAGCCAGCGCCTTCGAGCGACCCTGCGGTTGCTCGAAGGCAGTCTGGTTACTTCAGGTTGCCGCTGAGGAACTGCTGCAGACGCTCACTTTTAGGGTTACCCAATACGTCCTCGGGCGCACCCTGCTCTTCGACCCGCCCCTGGTGCAGGAACAGCACCTGGTTCGACACTTTGCGCGCAAAGCTCATTTCGTGGGTCACCATGATCATGGTGCGGCCTTCTTCGGCCAGCCCCTGGATCACCTTGAGCACTTCTCCCACCAGTTCCGGGTCCAGGGCCGAAGTCGGCTCGTCGAACAGCATGATCTCCGGTTCCATGCTCAGGGCACGGGCAATGGCGACCCGTTGCTGCTGACCACCCGAGAGAAACGCCGGGTATTGATCGGCCACCCGTGCCGGCAAACCGACCTTGTCCAGGTAGCGCCGGGCGCGATCCTCTGCGTCCTTCTTGCTGACGCCCAGCACCCGGCGTGGGGCCATGGTGATGTTCTCGAGCACGGTCATGTGGCTCCACAGGTTGAAGTGCTGGAACACCATCGCCAGGCGGGTGCGGATGCGTTGCAGTTCATTGGCGTCGGCCACGCGCATGCCGTGGCGGTCATGGACCATTTGAATCGGCTGGTTGTCCAGGCTCATGGCGCCGTCATTGGGCGTTTCCAGGAAGTTGATGCAACGCAGAAAGGTGCTCTTGCCCGAACCACTGGCGCCAATCAGGCTGATCACATCGCCGGTCTTGGCGTTTAGCGAAACGCCCTTGAGGACTTCATGGTTGCCATAACTTTTGTGCAGGTTTTCAACGGTCAGTTTGTACATGAACAAGCATCCTGAATTAGTGAGCCGGGCCGAGGAAAGACAACCAACGGCGTTCAGCCAGGCGGAACAGGCCGACCAGAGAGAAAGTGACTGCCAGGTAGATCAACGCGGCGATGCCGAACGACTGGAAGGTCAGGAAGGTCGCCGAGTTGGCGTCCCGTGCGACTTTCAGGATGTCCGGGATGGTCGCGGTGAAGGCCACGGTGGTCGAGTGCAGCATCAGGATCACTTCGTTGCTGTAGTACGGCAACGAGCGACGCAAGGCCGACGGCATGATCACGTAGGCATACAGCCTCCAGCCGGTCAGTCCGTAAGCCTTGGCGGCCTCGACTTCGCCGTGGTTCATGCTGCGAATGGCTCCGGCGAAGATCTCCGTGGTGTAGGCGCAGGTGTTCAGGGCGAAGGCCAGGATGGTGCAGTTCATCGCATCGCGAAAGAACGCATCCAGCACGGGCTGAGCACGCACGGCGGCCAGGCTGTAAATGCCGGTGTAGCAAATCAGCAGCTGAATATAGAGAGGCGTACCGCGGAACAGGTAGGTGTAGAACTGCACCGGCCAGCGCACCCAGACATTGGTCGAGACCCGGGCAATCGACAGCGGGATCGACATCACGAAGCCGAAGAAGATCGAGGCACTGAGCAGCCAGAGGGTCATGGCCAGCCCGGTGATGTGATTGCCGTCCTGGAACAGGAAAGGTTTCCAGTATTCCTGCAGTAGCTCGATCATCGCACGGCCTCCCGGGTGCCTGCGGCGTAGAAGATTTCCATCCGGCGCAAGACGTAGTTCGAAACGGTGGTGATCACCAGATAGATCAAGGCGGCCAGAATCAGGAAGAAGAACAGCTGATAGGAGCTCTTGCCCGCGTCCTGGGCCACCTTGACCAGATCGGCCAGGCCAATGATCGACACCAGCGCGGTGGCCTTGAGGATCACCATCCAGTTATTACCGATGCCCGGCAGGGCAAAACGCATCATTTGCGGGAACACCACCAGGCGAAAGCGCTGAGCGCGGGTCAGGCCGTAGGCGGTAGCCGCTTCCATCTGCCCTCGCGGTACGGCGAGGATGGCGCCACGGAAGGTTTCGGTGAAATAAGCCCCGTAGATGAAGCCCAGGGTAATGACCCCGGCGCTAAAGGGATTGATTTCGATGTATTCCCATTCCATGAAATCGGTCAACGAGGTCAGCCAGGTTTGCAGGCTGTAGAAGATCAGCAGCATCAGCACCAGGTCCGGCACCCCGCGGATCAGCGTGGTGTAGGCCTGCGCAGGGACGCGCAGCAGTGCCGATTTCGAAAGCTTGGCGCTGGCGCCGATCAGGCCCAGGCCTACGCTCACCAGCAAGCACAGAAAGGATAATTTGACAGTCATCCAGGAGCCTTGCAGCAACAGCGGGCCGAAGCCCTTAAGGCTGAAGCCTGACAGCCCCATAATCATCAAGAGGTTTTCTAGCATTGGGCAGCCCTACGTCAATCAAAAAAGTGCCCATCCGGAAATGGGCGCAGGGTCATTATTTGCCGCTGTAGAGATTCAGATCGCCAAAGTGCTTCTGCTGGACGGCCGCATAGGTGCCATTGTCGTGCAGTGCCTGGATACCTTTGTTCAGCAAGGCCTGGAGCTCGGCGTTGCCTTTGGTCAGGCCCACGGCGGTTTTGGCTGGCAGCAGGGGGCTTTCGACCGGCTCGCTGACCTGGAAGTCGGCGCCTGGTGGCGACTTCAGGAAGCCCAGTTCGGCTTGCAGCATGTCCTGGATTGAGGCATCGAGGCGTCCGGAGATCAGGTCAGCGTACACCTGATCCTGGTTGGCGTAGGCCTGGGTCTCTACCCCGGCCTTGTCCAGCACGGCCTTGGCGTAGGCTTCCTGGATGGTGCCTTGCTCGTAGCCGACTTTCTTGCCCTTGAGGGAGGCCGGATCGGTGCCGATGGCCGCGCCTTTCTTGAATACCAGTGCGGTCGGGCCAGAGAACAGCTCGTTTGAGAAATCGATAACTTTCTCACGTGCTGGCGTGGCGGTCATGGAAGAGATCACGCCGTCGAACTTGTTGGCCTTGAGGCCGGGAATCATGCCGTCGAAGTCGCTTTCGACCCACTTGCACTTGACCTTCAGCTCTGCGCAGATCGCGTTACCCAGATCGATATCGAAGCCCACCAGGCTGCCATCGGCGGCCTTGGATTCGAACGGCGCATAAGAGGGGTCGACGCCAAAGCGCAACTCCTTGTACTCCTTGGCCAACGCAGAACCGGCAGCCACACACAAAGCCAATGCAGAAAGTGTGAGAAATGCTTTTTTCATTATTTTATTCCCTGGGACCATCGAAAGCGCTTGTGACGCAAGAGCACGGGTACTGCTTGGCAACATGTCTTATGCACACGCAGATACTTGTACAGACAAGCATATGCAATCACCCGGCCAATTCGCGGATTGGGCGTCTGAGAAAGCGCGTACAGCGCTCTGGGATGGGCTTTTCAGGCAGGTTAGCGCAGGGGGGGAGGCAGCCTGCGAGGCTGTTACCAAAGCAGGTTTTTACACACGATTGGGGTATGCGGTAACAAAGTGTGAGATTGAGGACGCCGGCTTTCCTGGCTCGATCCTTGATGCTCCAGCAGCATCGACGGTCAGAACGACGGAGTGTCATCGTAGGCATTGAGTGGTCATGTGTACGACGAGTTCGACCCGGGGAACATTGTTGTTCTCTGTTGGACGGTGGAAGGATTTACACGGTGCGTTAAGAGCATCGTGAACAGGCTGTGCTCACACTGTCCCCCTCTTGAGGAGGGGTATCCACCCAATTGCGTTGAATCGCGGCATGCGGAGTGCCGTGCAAATAACGCCAAAACAACAAGGTATACGGTTTGCGGCCACCGCCGGCCTTTGGGTAATCACAGCGGACGTAACGCCCCGGTTCAGCGGCGACGCGCCAGCGTCGTCCGCTGCACCGGTCGTCAGGTGCTCAATTGATTTTAACGATCTCGGGCGGACTCCACGTGCCTTTGCCAGGAGGCAGTACGGAAGGGGTTTCCGTCTTCGGCCAATACAGGCGCATCACCATGTAGATCAGATCATTCGGTGCGGGCAGCCAGTTGCCTTCCTTGTCCGCGCCGGGTGAGTCCTTCTGGACGTAGAGCGTCAACGAGCCGTCTGCATTCTTCTTCATGTCGGGTAGCATCGGCGAGTTGATGATGTAGCGATTGATCGGATTCTTGATCAGCAGTTGCGACTTGCCGTCGTACATGGTCACCGACCAGAAGGCGTTGACCGGCGGGAGCTGCCCAGCGGGAAAGGTGATGGTGTAGTTGTGCTTGCTGCCGTCAAGCGGCTTACCATCGGACAGGACCTTGGCCATCGGATACGTCGCCTCTTCGGCGTCGTTGGCATAGATGCCCGCTTGTGCGATGGCGGCACGCTTTAGCCAATCACCATTGTAGAACGCGGCATCACCGCCGGAACTCACGATGTTCCAGCCATTGACCTGCGTGCCGAGATGATTGACTGCATTCTGGACCTTCGTATGCCCAGCCTGCATGCCCTCAACCACTGCGGCCTTTTGCTCGGCGGAGAGTTCCTGGAAGTTAAAGTCCTTGCCGGCGCCAATGCCCATACGGGCCAGCCTCGCGCGGATCGCCACTTCATCCGGTGTGGCCGGGGCAAACTGCAACGCAAAGCCCAGATACTTGAAGAAGTCGGTCTTCACGAGGTCCTTGTCGAACTTCGGAAAGTTGATCGCCGGCGCGGCAGGCGGCGCGGGCTGCTTGAGATAAGCCGATAGCGGCTGGGCCGCATAACCGGACTGGATCTTTTCGACGTTTGGCATGTCCGCCGGATTGAAGAGCTGGGTGCGAAAGATCACGAAGAGGAGTTGTGTACTGGAACGAAACACCTTCTTGATTCCTGGCGGGGTCACACCCTTCCAGTCTGGGCCGACCACCAGGTAATCGCCGGCTTCGCTGCCGGTGGTGCGGCTGCCGATGTAACCTAAGTTGTTGGTGCTGTTATCAATTAGCTGCACCGAGTAGTACCGCGGTTTCTCCACCGTCGGCACCGACAGCACGATCGGCTCGCTACGCAGATCCATAAACATCAAGGAATACGGTGTGTCGCTGTTCGGCGAGACGATGGCCGTGTCCTTGTAGCTAAAGACATTGTGCATGCTGTGAATGTGGTTGAACGGCGCCTTGTACTGGCCGGAGTTCTTGTCCACGGCATAGTCGTACATGGTTGCGTAGTTCATCACGATGGGCAGACCGTAGATGTAGCCTTCCTCGGCGATGGCTTTCGTTTCGGCGGGAGTGATGTCCGCTGCTTGGGCGTGCGTAAATCCAAAGGACGCGAGCAATACCATCGCACAGCCAAATGTTCTCGGTAGTGTGGTTATCATGAACCTGAAACTCCATTTTTCGCATTAGATGATTGAGTCGGCCAGCTAACTGCTAATCAGGCGATATTCAATGTCGCGTTTGCTCACGACTTGATATCTCATAACGCTCCTTGTCTTGCTGTAAGGCTATGTTTTTCCTGATGTTTGTCGACGCGAGCGCGACACTGATCGAGGAGAAACACGACGGATGGCAAGCGCAGACTGCTCGGTCAGTATAAGCAGCAAATCAAACAACGCTGCTGACATGACAGCAACGTGTCCTCTGACTTCTGGCTGGGTAGCGAATTTTCGTGCCAGCCAGCATGGCTAGACACTGATGTGCCCTCCAAGGCGGGAATCCTGATGATCTTGATTCATATCTATCCTCATCAAGGGGGGGCAACGTCTCGAATTTCACCGAGTCGCAGGCGCTCAACCATTCGAGCGCTAAAAGTGAATCTTACGGATAGTTTCACTTAGGAAAGAGTAGTGAGTACGCCACCCGAAAGCCCCAACCGTGTGCACCATCTTCAGGACTGTGCGCCCAGTATCGCGGCCCCGCCTGAAGGCTCATGGGCTGCTTGCCGACTTTGAACAATTGCGTCACGAACAGGTTGATCGGCACATTCCACTCCCTGGCTTCCCAGTCGTAAGTGGATTCTGCTATTCAAGGTCAGACCCAGTGGCCTCAGCCCTTTCGGCAATAGGACCCGCTGGATCTCAGCCTGAGCAAGCGAACGACTGCTTGCCAACTGCAAGCAGTCGCAAGCGTCGCGTTACTTCGATGCCACCACTGCCGGCGGCTGCCAGCTACCGGCGCCAGCGGGAAGAATCGAAGGCTGCGTAGCCTTCGGCCAATACAGGCGCATCACCAGATAGGCCGTGTCGTCAGGCGCCGGCAACCAGTTGGCTTCCTTGGTCTTGCCCGGCGAATCCTTCTGGATGTACAGGGTCAGCGAACCGTCCGCGTTTTTCTTCATGGCCGACAGCATCGGCGAATTGATCAGGTAGCGGTTGAGCGGATTCTTGATCAGCAGCTGGCTCTTGCCGTCGTACATGGTCACCGACCAGAAGGCATTGACCGGTGGCAGCTTGCCGGCGGGGAAGGTGAGCGTGTAGTTGTGCTTGCCGGTATTCAACGTCTGGCCGGTGCCATCGGTACGCGTAATGGGGTACATCGCCTCGGCGGCGTCATTACCGTACAGACCAGCCTTCGCGGCGCCAGCCCGCATCAGCCAGTCGCCTTTGTAGAATGCCTGGTCGCCGAAGAACGCGCCGACGCTCCAGCCGTTGATATTCTTCATTCCGCTCGAGAGGAACTTGTCGACCTTCTCGTCGCCGGCCTTCATCCCGAGCAGGACCACGGCCTTGTGCTCGAGCGAGAGGTCTTTGATTTCGAAGTTCCGGCCGGGGCCTACCCCGATGCTGGCCAGCCTGGCACGGATCTCCTTGTCCTCCGCTGATGCTGGCACATACTGCAGCGCCGCCGACAGGTACTCGAAGAAGTTGGCCTTGATACCTTCCGTGGTAGCCGGCAGGAAATCAATCTTCGACGCAGCGGGCGGCGCGGGTTGATGGAGGAAGGCGGACAGTGGCTGGAGCTTGTAACCCGCCTGCAGCTTCTCGACATTCGGCATGTCGGCTGGATTGAACAACTGGGTGCGGATCAACGTCAGTGCGAAAGGGGTCGTGGAGCTGAACACCTTGTCGATGCCAGGGGGAGTCGCACCCTTCCAGTCGGGGCCTGCAATCAGATAGCTCCCGGGTGCGCTGGCCGTTGCCCGGCTGCCGATGTAACCGTAGTTATAGGTGTTGCCGTCGATCAGTTGCACCGAGTAGTAGCGCTTTTTGGAAACTGCCGGCACGGTGATTACGAGAGGCTCTGCGCGCAGGTCGGCCCAGAGAAAGGAGTACGGCGTGTCGCTGTTGGGTGTAATGATGGCCGTGTCAGCTGGCGTCGCGACCTTATGATCGTTGTGCAGTTGGTTGAAGGGGGCCTTGAACTGGCTGGACCTGGAGTCCACCGCGAACTCGTTCATCACGGCGTAGTTCATGACCAGCGGCAAGCCGTAGATAAAGCCTTCCTCGGCGATCGCCTTGGTCTGCTCGAGACTTGGCGCAGGTACGCCCTTGGCCACATCCGCCTTGTCCGCCTGTGCGATCGGATCGTTCTTGCTCGCACACCCCGCGAAAAGCGTTGAACCCACGACGATGACCGCCGCAGCCATTGTCCAGCCCTTGTTAGAATTCCTTTTCATTTCCACCTCGTTGGTTTTGTGCAAGCTGGCGTCGCGAGTGTTCATGTGAACCGGTTCTGGAAGTGTCTACGTCAATGCCGATGTCGCCGAATTTCGACCAATCCTGCCAATTGACTGTGGCCAGAATAGACCATTGCGTATCCGGTTGCTGGCGATGGTCGAAGGGCCTTGTGCCCGGGCCGCTGCACCGGCATTGGCCAGTCCAACGTTGTCGGTGGCGATTTCGTACAACATCAGGCCACCGGCAACACTGCGGCCACTGGTAAAGACCGGGTATAGGCCGCCATGCACCGTCGCGGCGCATACTTCAGGTTGCTGCAATCACTAACGTCATCGCCCACTGTTCTTTTCGAAAACCGACCTGTGCATGTCGGTAGCAAGCAAGTTGTCGTTTTCGGCCATTCCCTCCCAAAAACGCTACCTTATTGCTCACCGCCAATGAGTAGAGCGGTTGACCACATCTCCTTCGCTTTTAACCTTATCCCTTGCGATCATCGAGATAGAGACATCGGCATGTCGTTTTTTGAACGCATGGAAGGATTCATTGAAGTCAGGTGTGAGTTTTGCAGGTAAATACAAATAGCTCGCCGGACGAGCAATAAAAAGAGCCTGCGCCTGAGGCCGTTTACCCGCTTTGTGTGAGGAGATACCGCGATGACGACGTTCAACTCCGGGGCCCAACCCCAGAACCGTGCGCCTCAATCCATCGGCTTTCTGCTGCTGGACAATTTCACGCTGATTTCCCTGGCGTCCGCCGTGGAACCCCTGCGCATGGCCAACCAGTTGTCCGGTCGCGAGCTGTATCGCTGGACCACGCTCACAGTCGATGGCGGTCAAGTCTGGGCCAGTGACGGTCTGCAGATCACGCCTGACGCCGCCATGCACAAAGCGCCGCCGCTCGACATTGTGATTGTCTGTGGCGGGATCGGAATTCAACGCACGGTGACCCGCGCACACGTGTCATGGCTGCAGAGTCAGGCACGTCAGTCCAAACGCTTGGGTGCGGTGTGCACCGGTAGCTGGGCGCTGGCCGGTGCCGGCTTGCTGGATGGATTCGATTGTAGTGTGCACTGGGAATGCCTGGCGGCGATGCAGGAAGCCTTTCCTCGGGTGAGCATGAGCACCCGGCTGTTCACCCTCGACCGGAACCGCTTCACCAGCTCCGGCGGCACCGCGCCACTGGATATGATGCTGCACCTGATCAGCCGCGATCACGGACGTGAACTGTCGGCCGCCATTTCGGAAATGTTCGTCTACGAGCGCATTCGCAACGAGCAGGATCACCAACGCGTGCCACTCAAGCACATGCTCGGCACCAACCAGCCGAAGTTGCAGGAAATCGTGGCGCTGATGGATGCCAACCTCGAAGAGCCGATCGACCTCGACGAACTGGCGGTGTACGTCGCCGTTTCGCGACGTCAGCTGGAGCGGCTATTCCAGAAGTACCTGCACTGCTCACCGTCGCGCTATTACCTGAAGCTGCGTCTGATCCGCGCCCGGCAATTGCTCAAACAAACGCCGATGTCGATCATCGAAGTGGCGTCGGTCTGTGGTTTCGTGTCCACGCCGCACTTCTCCAAGTGCTACCGCGAGTACTACGGCATTCCGCCACGCGACGAGCGTGTAAGTTCCAACACCACACAACAAGTCGCGATGACGCCGCTGCCACAGGCCCTGGTGCTGTCGCCGTTGTCCGGACCGTTGTCGGCACTGAGCCAGGCGCGCAATGAGTCGACTTTCGCTAGCGTAAGGCTTTAAACCGAGAAGCCATTAAAAGATCGCAGCCGTGGTCGGTTGATGGAGTGATTGTGAGCCGCAGAGTCGCATTGCCCTGCGGCGCCATCACTCTGGTTTGAGTTATCGAATATCAGCTTCGAAATCCAAGCGTCGTTGACGGTGCTTCGCCAAAACGTTTTTTATATTCCTGGGCAAACCGACCCAAGTGGGCAAAGCCCCATTTGAAGGCGATATCGGTTACCGACGCATCATCACTTTGATTGCTCAATTCGAGATGCACCTGCTCCAATCGCAGGTTGCGCAGATAGGCCATGGGCGTGGTATCGCAAAAATCACCCCAGCCTATTAAAGGCCGAGGTTTTTTGGGAGGGCGCTGGAGCATGTTTACTCGACGGCTTTGACCATGTCTTCGATGACCTTTTTCGCGTCGCCGAACACCATCATGGTTTTATCCAGGTAGAACAGCTCGTTGTCCAGACCGGCGTAGCCGCTGGCCATCGAGCGCTTGTTGACGATGATGGTCTTGGCCTTGAACGCCTCGAGGATCGGCATGCCGGCAATCGGCGATTTCGGATCGTTCTTCGCCGCCGGGTTGACCACGTCGTTGGCACCGAGCACCAGCACCACGTCGGCCTGGCCGAACTCGGAGTTGATG
>NZ_JBFUID010000091.1:0-22928 GCF_056402055.1 Pseudomonas sp. P4_C4
GTCAAAAGATCGCCCGAGCGCGGACCGAGCCTGCGGCAGCTCCTACAGATACCGTGGTTTACCGAGACTGCGCCTGCTCCACCAACCAGCTCATCAATTCACGTAATTTCGGCGAAGGTCCTGGTTTTTCGGGGAACACCAGGTAATACGCCAGCCCCGTCGTCACCTTCAATTCGAATGGCATGACCAGCCGCCCGGCGTTCAGGTCATCGCCAATCAGCGACCAATCACCAATCGCTACCCCCGTTCCCTGGGACGCCATCGACATTGCCAGGTCCAGTGTTTCGAAGTGCTGGCCCTTGCCGACATTGGTCAAATGCACATCCGCGGCTTTCAACCAGGCCTTCCAGTCCCGTTCATCGCGGGTTGGGTGCAGCAACAGGTGTTGTTGCAGATCGGCTGGTATCTGCAGGGGCATGGGGCCTTCGAGCATCGGTCTGGAACACACAGGCGTGAGTTGTTCGTCGAAGAGTTTTTGCGACATCAATGAATCGTCCGGCGGTGCGCCGTACATCACCGCTGCATCGAACTGCTCGCGATGAAAATCCACACCGTGCTTGACCGTGGTGGTCAGCTCCACCGGTACGTCCGGGCGTTCCCGTTGCCATTGCAACAGACGCGGCAGCAACCAGCGCATGACGCAGGTCGGGGCCTTGAGTTGCAGGGTTTCGCGCTTCTCGCCGATCTGTTCAACCGCCTCATCGATCAGGCCGAAAATCTGCTGCACCCGTGGCAGCCATTCCCGTCCCTCGGCTGTCAGGTCCAGGCCTCGGGCCAGGCGGATGAACAGTTCATAACCCAGATGATCTTCCAGCCCGGCGATCTGTCGACTCACCGCGCCTTGGGTGATGTGCAGTTGCTCGGCGGCCCGGGTGAAGTTGCAGCACTGCGCGGTAATCAGAAAAGTGTGCAGCGCCGGCAGGGGAGGCAGTCGTTTCATTGGGATCCAAGGTATGACGTGAGGACATGGCTAGTATGACTTTTTATCCATTGTTGCGGCTACCTGTCGCCCGTTCCAATGAGGCCATTCCCGGGCCTGCGAATCCATCATAAACACAGCGCACGCCCGGCGTCTCAAACGAACAAAAAGGGCAAAGACATGGCGACGTGCGGCGAAGTATTGGTCAAGTTACTCGAAAACTACGGGGTCGAGCAGGTGTTCGGCATTCCGGGGGTGCATACCGTGGAGCTGTATCGCGGGCTGGCCCGTTCGAGCATCAACCACGTCACGCCGCGCCATGAACAGGGCGCCGGCTTCATGGCCGACGGCTACGCCCGCACCAGCGGCAAACCGGGTGTGTGCTTCATCATCACCGGCCCTGGCATGACCAACATCACCACCGCCATGGGCCAGGCCTACGCCGATTCGATCCCGATGCTGGTGATCTCCAGCGTGCAATCGCGCAGCCAGTTGGGCGGTGGTCGCGGCAAGCTGCATGAGCTGCCGAACCAGGGCGCACTGTGTGCCGGTGTGGCGGCGTTCTCCCACACCCTGATGTCGGCTTCCGAGCTGCCGGGCGTGTTGGCTCGTGCCTTTGCGCTGTTCCAGGCTGGCCGTCCGCGTCCAGTGCACATCGAAATTCCGCTGGATGTGTTGGTCGAAGAAGCCGACGACTTGCTCGCCAGCCTGCCGGTCAATATCGACCGAGCCGGTGCTTCGCCGAGCGCCGTGTCGTGCATGACCGATTTGCTGGCCGGCGCCAAGCGTCCGCTGATTCTCGCCGGTGGCGGCGCCATCGACGCGGCCGTCGAGCTGACTGAGCTGGCCGAACTGCTGGACGCACCGGTCGCCCTGACTATCAATGCCAAGGGCATGCTCGCCTCCGGCCACCCGTTGCTGATCGGCTCGACCCAGAGCCTGGTCGCTACCCGTGCGCTGGTCGCCGAGGCCGATGTGGTCCTGGCCATCGGCACCGAACTGGCCGAGACCGACTACGACGTGACCTTCGCCGGCGGTTTCGAAATTCCTGGCAAGTTGCTGCGCGTCGACATCGACCCGGACCAGACCGTGCGCAACTACCCGCCGCACGTGGCACTGGTGGCCGACTCGCGCAACGCCGCCCAGGCTTTGCTCAGCGCCTTGTCGCACAAGTCCCTGGCCGAGCGCCGCAACGATTGGGGGCAAGTACGCGCCGCCCGTCTGCGTGAAGACCTGGCCGCGACCTGGGACGCACCGACCCTGGCTCAGACCCGTTTTCTCGAAACCGTTCTGCATGAATTGCCGAACGCGGTATTCGTCGGCGACTCAACGCAACCGGTGTACACCGGCAACCTGACGTTCAACCCGGAGCGCCCGCGTCGCTGGTTCAACTCGTCCACCGGTTACGGCACCCTCGGTTACGCCTTGCCGGCAGCGATTGGCGCCTGGCTGGGTGGCAGCGTTGAAGGTGGCGCGCGTCCTCCTGTGGTGTGCCTGATCGGCGACGGTGGCCTGCAATTCACCCTGCCGGAATTGGCCAGCGCCGTTGAAGCGCGCACTCCAGTGATCGTGCTGCTGTGGAATAACCAGGGCTACGAAGAGATCAAGAAATACATGGTCAACCGTGCCATCGAGCCGGTCGGCGTGGACATCTACACCCCGGACTTCATCGGTGTGGCCAAGGCATTGGGTTGCGCGGCGCAAGCGATCAGCAGTGTCGAGCAATTGCGTGGCGCATTGCGTATGGCCACCGATCGCCAGGGCCCGACCCTGATTGAAATCGACCAGGCCGAGTGGATGCAGGCGGTGTCGAAATGAGCTTCCCGACTACCCTGGATGGCCTGTACATCAACGGCCAATGGTCGGCCGGCAACGAACACCTGCGCGTGATCAACCCGGCGACCGAAGCCCTGTTGACCACCGTGAATGGCGGCGACGAGCGTGCGGTTGATCAAGCCGTGAGCGCGGCGACCCAGGCGTTCGCCGTCTGGTCGAAAACCACAGGCGCCGAACGCGGCGCGATCCTGCGCAAAATCGCCGTGGGCGTGCAGGCCAACCGTGAAAAGCTGATGCACTTGCAGTCGAGCAACAACGGCAAGCCGCAATTCGAAGCCGCGATCGACGTCGATGACGTGATCGCCACGTTCGAGTATTACGCCGGTCTGGCCGAAGGGCTGGACGCGAAACAGGACAGCGTCATCGAGCTGCCGACCGACGATTTCAGCGCTCGCCTGCGCCGCGAGCCGTGCGGTGTGGTCGGCCTGATCGTGCCGTGGAATTTCCCGATGGTCACCACTGCGTGGAAACTCGCCCCGGCCCTGGCCGCCGGTTGCTGCGTGGTGCTCAAGCCTTCGGAAGTGACGCCGCTGCCGGAGCTGGAACTGGCGGCGATCATCGCTGAAACCGGGTTGCCTGCGGGCGTGTTCAACCTGGTGTGCGGCACTGGCCGGGCGGTTGGCGCGCCCCTGTCGGCTGACTCGCGCATCGCGAAAATATCCTTCACCGGCAGCAATGCGGTCGGCGTGCAGGTCATGCAACGTGCGGCGGAAACCGTTAAAGGCGTGAGCCTGGAACTGGGCGGTAAATCTTCGCTGCTGGTACTGGCCGATGCCGATCTCGACCTGGCGGTGGAAGTGGCCTGTGGCGGTGGTTTCTTCAACGCCGGGCAGATGTGCTCCGCCACCAGCCGCGTGCTGGTCGCCGATGAACTGGCCGATGAATTCCTGACTCGTGTGAAGGCCCGTGCCGAAGCGATTCGCGTGGCCGACCCGTTCGACCCGAACGTGGAAATGGGCGCCCTGGTCAATCAGGCGCAATACCAGCGCGTGCTCGGTCACATCGACCGTGGTTTGAGTGCCGGCGCCAAGCTGGTTTGCGGTGGCAATCGCCCGGCCGACCTGCCGCGCGGATATTTTTTGCAGCCGACGGTGTTCACCGAAGTGCCCCTCGACAGTGCGCTGTGGTGTGAAGAGATTTTCGGCCCGGTGATCTGCGTGCGCAGTTTCGCCTCTGAAGCCGAGGCGATTGACCTGGCCAACGACAGCCAGTTTGGTCTGGTCGCCAGTGTGGTGACGCGCGATGCACAGACCGCTGACCGCGTCGCCAACGCTTTGCAGGCGGGGCTTGTGTGGATCAACGCGCCACAGGTGATCTTCCCGCAGACCGCCTGGGGCGGCTACAAGCAGAGCAGCATCGGCCGCGAATTGGGGCCGTGGGGCTTGCAGGCTTTCCAGGAAATCAAACACGTGATCCGGGCAGTCTGACGCCAATCACTGTAGGAGCGAGCCTGCTCGCGATGGACGTCAACGATGACGTGGGTCGCCTGAATGTACGCGGTGCCTTTGCACCCATCGCGAGCAGGCTCGCTCCTACAAGAGGCATGCGCTGGCGTCATGGCTTCAATGAGTTTTTATCGATAGTCAGGTGTTTTACACGACCTCAGGATGAACTTGCTGGCTCAGCCAAGCCCCCGAAAATACGAGGGATAACGCTGGTCCGGTCGCGCGGATGCAACAGTTTCGACCTGCCTTATACCTACAAAAACAAAGGGAGTCCGTAATGGGCGAGCATGATCTGAACAGACGTCAATTCATCAAGACCGTGGGCGTAGCCTCGGTTGCAGCGGCAGCCATGAGCATGCCGTTCATCAAGGCCAATGCCAGCGACACACGTTTTGCCGGCAAGACCCTGCGTTTGCTGACCTGGTCCGATGACACGGGCCTGGCCGCACTGCGCAACATCGCCGCGACCTTCGAAGACAAGTACGGCTGCAAGGTCATCGCTGACCGCACCGGCAGTACCTCGGAAATGGTCGCCAAGCTCAAGGCCGGCGGTGATCGTCCGCAGTACGACATCATCACCCTGGCAGGCGTCGGCGCCGAAGGTCTGGCCGCCGCCAACCTGCTGGAAAAACCCGACCTCAACCGCATTCCCAACCTCGTCGATGTACCGGAGAAATACCGCACCGGCGCCAATGGCCACGGTATCGGTTATCTGCTGTGGTGCAACAGCCTGGTCTACAGCACCCGCACCCAGAAACAAGCGCCGGACAGTTACGCGGCCCTGTGGGACCCAGAACTGGCACCAAACATCTTCCTGCCGCCGCCGAACTGGACCGAGGCCATGGACCTGATCATCATCGCCGCCAAACTGGCCGGTGGTGACGAACACAACATTGAACCTGGCTTCAAGAAACTCGCCGAGCTGAAGGATCGTGTGGTGACCCTGGGTGAAAACCCGAACCAGATTGCCGAACTGTTCCGCACCGGTTCCCTGGACATGGGCGGGCTGTACGCCCCCGCGTTCTTCCCGAAGCAGATCCGCGATCCGAACTACGGCCTGGGCGCCACGTTCGGCATGAAGGAAGGTTTCTACACCGACCTGATGCTGTCGGTGATGCCGAAGAACCGTCCGGGCGATACCGACATGGCCTATGCCTTCATCAACCACTCTCTGGACCCGCTGGTGCAGGGCAAGATGGCTGAAGACATCTACAACGGCCCGGTCAACGCCAAGGCGATCATCTCCGCCGAAGCACGCAAGAGCCCGTACATCCTCACGCCGGAGCAGATTGCCGAGAAGGCGATCATGCACGACAACGCCTTCCTGGCGACTGTGCATGACCAGTGGATTCGTCGTTACACGGAAATCTTTTCTTCCTGATCGAGTGACGTACACAGGATCTTCAAACACTGAAGATCCCCTGTGGGAGCGAGCTTGCTCGCGATAGCGGAGTGTCAGTCGTTTGTCAGCTGCTTTCCATTGACGAGACCCTTTGCTATGGAACACCAACCTCTGACTCATCCGCTGAGTGCCGCCCCAGTGCGCGCCGCTCGGGGTGTTTCGCCAACGACGCGCGCCTGGCTTTTCCTCTCGCCGTCGATGCTGTTTCTTGGCGTACTGATTGCCGCGAGCCTCCTGGTACTGCGCATGAGCGTGGGCACCAAAGGCGCGGAATGGTCCGGGTTCAGCCTGGCCAGTTACGCCCAGTTGCTGGAACCCTATTACCTCAAGTCGCTGATGCTGACCCTGCGCCTGGCGCTGATCAGCGCGGTGATCGCAGTGATCCTGGCGATCCCGGTGGCCTACACCATGTCACGCCTGACTTCGCCATTCGTGCGGCGGATCTTCCTGGCGGCAGTGTTGCTGCCCTTGCTGGTCAACCTGTTGCTGCAAAGCTACGGCTGGCTGGTGATCCTCGGCCCCGGTGGCATGCTCAACCAGGCACTGATGGGCCTGGGCCTGATCAAGCGCCCGATCATGCTGTTGTACAACCAGAACGGCGTGTTGATGGGCCTGGTGCAAACCGCCTTCCCGCTGGCCGTGTTGCCGATTGCCAGCGCCATGCGCGGCGTCGCCCGCAGCTACGAAGAAGCTGCCGCTACCCTGGGTGCGAGTCGCTTCCAGGTGTTCCGCCAGGTGGTATTGCCGATGAGTCTGCCAGGGATCATTACCGGTGCGACCCTGGTATTTGCCTACAACGCCAGCAGTTTCGTGGTGCCCTTGCTGCTCGGTGGCCGGCGCGTGCCGATGCTGGCGGTGATGGTGCATGACCAGATCGCCCCGCTGATGAACTGGCCCGCCGCATCCGCTGCCGGTGTGGTGCTGATCGTCACCACCCTCGCGATCATGACCCTGTCCGAATACATCACTGGCCGTCGTCGGCGCATGCTGGAGGCTTCGCAATGAGTACCCTGATCAAGAAGCGCCAGTCGCTGTTGCCGGGTGATACCGGCAAGTTTGCCGGCATCCTCTCGGGCTTCATCCTGCTGTTGGCGGTGCTACCGATCCTGACCATGATCGTGATGTCGTTCAGCGGCGCGTCGAACCTCGACTTCCCGCCAAGCAGCTACAGCCTGCAATGGTACAAGGCCGCCTGGCACACCTTCGTGTCGCCGGATGCCAGCGATGTGCTGAGCCTGGGCAAAGCCATGAGCACCAGCCTGATGGTGGCGTGCCTGACCATGGTCTTCGCCACGATCATCGCGGTGCCGGCGTCTTACGCGCTGACCCGTTGCGAGTTCCGTGGCAAAGCCGTGGCGCTGCAATTGATGTCGTTGCCCCTGGTGTTCCCGATGGTGGTATTGGGGCTGGCGTTGCTGCTGGTGTTCGACAGCCTGCCGTTTCAGATGACCACCTCGCGACTGGTGATTGCCCACGTGATCCTCGCGTTGCCGTTCGTGGTGAAGAACTGCACGGCAGCGATGCTCTCCATCGGCAGCGAAGTCGAAGAGGCCGCGCAAATGCTCGGCGCTTCACCGCTGCGAGCTATTGTCGATGTGGTGGTGCCGTTGATGAAGTCGGGGATCCTGGCGGGCATGCTGCTGGCGTTCATCGTCTCGTTCAACGAATTCACCGTGACCTACTTCCTCTACACCATCGATGTGATGACCGTGCCGATCTGGATGTACAGCCGCACCGTGTCTTCGCTCGACCCAACCGTATTTTCGTTTGCCGTGCTGATCGTGCTGATCGACTTCGTCCTGATCTGGGCGCTGGAGAAGCTGGTTGGTGAAGGTGGCGTTTCGTTCTGATTTCTTGAGGTGATTCACATGTCTGGTCTGATTCTGGAAAACGTCGAGAAACATTACGGCTCGGCCTGCGCGGTAACGGATGTGAACCTGCATTTGCCCGAGGGCAAACTGGTGTGTTTCCTCGGCCCTTCGGGCTGCGGCAAAACCACCTTGCTGCGCATGATTGCCGGCCTTGAAACCCTGACCGGCGGCGAAATCCGCCTGGACGGTGAAGACATCGGCAACACCCCGGCGCACCTGCGCAATTTCGGCATGGTGTTCCAGTCCCTGGCGTTGTTCCCGCACATGACCGTGGGTGAGAACATCGCTTATCCGCTGAAACTGCGCGGGGTCAGCAAGGCCGATCAGCAGGCGCGAGTGGTGGAGTTGCTGGAGCTGATCCAGTTGCAGCAAATGATTGATCGTCCGGTGGCCAAACTGTCCGGTGGCCAACGCCAGCGTGTGGCAATTGCCCGGGCGATTGCCAATCACCCGAAAATCCTCCTGCTCGACGAGCCGTTGTCGGCGCTGGACGCCAAGCTGCGCGAGTCGATGCAGGTGGAAATCCGTCAACTGCAACAGCGCCTGAACATCACCACCATCATGGTGACCCACGACCAGCGTGAAGCCATGACCATGGCCGATATCGTGGTCGTACTGGGTGAGCACAAGGTGCAGCAGGTGGGCACACCGATCGAGATCTACCGCCACCCGGCCAACGAGTTCGTCGCGGATTTCATCGGCTCGGGCAACATCTTCCCGGCCACGGTGCTGGGTAATGGCAAAGTCAGCTTGCCAGGCGGCGATGCGCTGCAAGTACCGATCTGCAGCAGCATTGTGGCTGGCGAAAAGGTGAAGATGCTGATTCGCCCGGAAGACCTGCAACTGTCAGCACCCCAGGCGACCGCGGGCAACCGCTTGCTGGGCAAGGTGACGTTCGTGCGCGATATCGGCGCGACCATCGAGACCACGGTGGAGTGTTCCGGGGTGTCGTTTACTGCGCTGAGCACGCCGTGCCAGGGCTTTGGCCTGAGCGTTGGGCATCCGGTGTCGGTGACCTTGCCGGTGGAGGCTTGCCGGGTGCTTGGCGCCTGATCCGGATTTGATGTTGTTTGTGCTGGCCTCATCGTCGGAACGCCGCCCGGACCAAGCTCGCTCCCACACTGGATCGGTGTACACCAGAACCCTGTGGGAGCGAGCTTGCTCGCGATGGGGCCGTTACTGCTTGCAAAGAATCAAGCTCAGACCGTCAACCGCAACCGCGCCAGATCCCTTAACGGCGGCGCCCCGAACAACCGGCTGTACTCCCGGCTGAACTGCGACGGACTTTCATACCCGACCCGATACCCCGCCGCCGAAGCTTCCAGCCCTTCGGCCAGCATCAACCGCCGCGCTTCCTGCAGGCGCAGCTGCTTCTGATACTGCAACGGACTCATCGCCGTCATCGCCTTGAAGCGGTGATGCAGGGTCGACACGCTCAGGTTCACTTCCTTGGCCAGATCATCAATGCGCAACGGCTGTTCAAAATTGCCGTTGAGCCATTTGATCGCCTGGCTGATGCGATGGCTCTGACTGTTGGCGATGGCGATTTCGTACAGCCGATGCCCCTGCTTGCTGCGCAACAGGCGATAGAGAATCTCCCTGCGAATCAGCGGCGCGAGCATGGCGATGTCTTTTGGCGTGTCCAGCAACCGTGCCAGGCGCAGCACGGCGTCGAGCATCGCGGTGTCGAGTTTTTCGACATACAGCCCGCGCCCGGTTGGCCGGGTGGGCACGCCGAGGGGGCCGGCGTCGGCGATCAGTGCGGTGATTTCCGTCGGGTCGATGTCCAGGCGCAGGGCCAGGATCGGTTCCTCAGGCGAGACATCCACCACCCGTCCACTGAGCGGCATCGAGACCGAGACCACCAGGTAGTTCAACGGGTCGTAATTGAAGTATTCATCGGCCAGCCGAACTTCCTTGCGCCCCTGGGCCATGATGCACAGCGCCGGTTGCGCCAGCCCCGGGGCGAACTCGTGGGACTGGCTGTGGCGTGACATGAACAGCGAGCCGATGGCCGTGGCATAACTGCCATCTTCGGCGGTGTTGCGGCGAATGATCGCCGCCAGTTCCGCACGTTGCTTTTCCATGTCGGTGTCCAGCGGGGCTTGAAAGTGATCGAACGACGACATGCGAGGCATCCTCGGCAAGGCATGAGTAATGGGCAGAGCATAAGTTTGTGCAAGCCGCAGCGGTAGACACATCCTGTCAGATGCTTGCCTGATTCTGCTCGGGGTTGGTTTCGTTCCCAAACACGGCCAACGCACAGGCGCGCTTCAACTAACGCCGATAACCCCGTAGGAGCTGCCGAAGGCTGCGATCTTTTGATTCTATAGATGAGCGTCTAAAAGATCGCAGCCTTCGGCAGCTCCTACACAAAACTCGTATGGCAGAACCGTGACAGGGTTTTACCGTTTGTTACAGGCTGTCCATGCAGTTTCGCAGGATTGTGCAACGCACCGGCAGGAATCGACTAACGAGACAGGCGTCGCGGCCCTTAACCTTTGATCCTGTCGCAGCCCGTCCCCCGGCTGCCACGCGACTCCCCGGGAGGGTTGAACATGTCCACGCAGATCCCCGTCAGTCATATGGCCTTCGTTCGAGCGCGCGCCGGGCGTTCGGCGGAACTCGGTGTGCGCCTCAGCGCCCTGATCGAACCGTCCCGCGCAGCGCCAGGCTGCCTGAGCTTTGCCTTGCAGCATTCGCAATGCGATCCGGAATTGTGGCTGGTGTCCGGTTTCTGGAGCAATCAACAGGCCATGACCGCGTACTTCAGCACGCCGGCGATGGAGATTTTTGCCGAGCTGGTGCAGGAGCTGGTGGTCAACAGTCTGGATTTCCACACCTTCAAGGATGTCTCGGTGGCGCAGGCCTTGCGGCAGTCCGCAGTGGCGGTACACAAACTGGCCGGTTGAGGGTTTAATGACGGCATTCTCAACCAGCCAGGATTCGCGACATGGCACGTAAAGCCTTTGATCACTTCGAAGCTGTTTCCGCTGTAGTACCGGGCGAGGGTGGTTACCACGCCGCTATCGCCGTCAAAGCGCTGGGCGGTGCCGGCGCCCCGCGCTTTCACAAAGTGCTGGAAGGCCAGATCTTCAAGACCGCTCACGAGGCCGATGATGCGGCCGCCAAGGAACTGACCCGCCTCAAGGACGTCAAGGAAAACACCGACCTGCTCTGGTGATTCTCACCGCCCCGGGCGGTACATCTTGAACAACGCCTCAGGCCCCAGCTGGAAATAATCCGCTGGCCCGCCGCCGCGCAGAATCGGTTCTGCCGCGGCGGTGTCGTATATCCCATCCTTCAACAGCCACTTGGCGATATGCACGGCGACCACTTCGCCGAGGATCAGCCAGCTGGGCACTACATTGCCGTCCGCCCGTTGCAATTGGATGATCTGCGTGACCTTGCACTCGAAGGACACCGGGCTCTCGGCCACCCGTGGCACCTGAATGACCTTCGAGGCAACGGTCGTCAGGCCGGCCAATTCGAATTCGTTGACTTCAGGCCCGACCATGGCGCAGCTCTGGTTCATCTGCTCGGCCAGCGGCCGGGTGGCCAGGTTCCAGGCGAACTCGCCGGTTTGCTCGATGTTGTTCAGGCTGTCTTTGCGCCCGATGCTGGAGAAACCAATGATCGGCGGAATGTAGTTGAAGGCGTTGAAGAAGCTGTAGGGCGCCAGGTTCAAGCGGCCCTCGGCATTCTGTGAAGAGATCCAGCCGATGGGGCGCGGGCCGACGATGGCGTTGAACGGATCGTGGGGCAGGCCGTGGCCGTTGGCGGGTTCGTAGAAGTGGATGTCGTCGGGCATGGAGTAATTCCAGGGCGTAGTTCGGGTGGCGTTCATAGTGCAAGGATGAACCGCTGAATTCCAGTCGACTCTACCCTCTGTAGGAGCGAGCTTGCTCGCGATGGTGTATCAGATAAGTTGGTGCCGACTGACACTCCATCGCGAGCAGGCTCGCTCCCACAAGGGGTTATGTTGATTCAATAAAAAGGGGCAGACCCCGGTGAGATCTGCCCCTTTTCCTTGAGGCTTGATTTAGTCCGTGACGATCCGTGAATGCTTGCGGGTGTCTTTCATGGTGACGTACACCAGTAACGACACGGCAATACATGCGGTCACGTACCAGTAGTAACCCGTCTCCATACCGATGCTCTTGAACCACAGCGCGATGTATTCAGCGGTGCCGCCGAAGATCGAAACGGTCAGTGCGTACGGCAGGCCCACGCCCAGGGCGCGGATTTCGGTCGGGAACAGTTCGGCTTTCACCACGGCATTGATCGAGGTGTAGCCACTGACGATGATCAGTGCCGCCATGATCAGGAAGAACGCGCCCCACCAGGTCTGGATGGTGTGCAGGGTGGTGAGGATCGGCACGGTGAACAGGGTTCCCAGGATACCGAAGGCAATCAGGATCGGCCGGCGACCGATTTTATCCGACAGCCCGCCGATGACCGGTTGCAGGCACATGAACAGGAACAGTGTGGCGGCGGAAATGGTGGTGGAGTCGGAAATGCTCATGCCGACGGTGTTCACCAGGTATTTCTGCATGTACGTGGTGTAGGTGTAGAACGCCAGGGTGCCGCCCATGGTCAGGCCGACCACGGTCATCAGTTCCTTGGGGTGACGCATCAAGGTGCGCATCGCGCTTTCCTTGGCTTTTTCTTTCTTGGTGAAGGACTCGGTTTCTTCCATGCCACGACGCAGGTACAGCGCCACAACGGCACACAGCGCGCCGATGGCGAACGGGATGCGCCAGCCCCAGGCGTAGAGCTCCTCGGTGGTCAGGAAGTTCTGCAGGACAATCAGCACCGCCAAAGCGATGAGCTGGCCGGAGATCAGGGTCACGTACTGGAAGCTGGAGTAGAAACCGCGACGCTCCTTGGTCGCCATCTCGCTGAGGTAGGTGGCGGAGGTGCCGTATTCGCCACCCACCGACAGGCCTTGCAGCAAGCGCGCGAACACCAGCAGGATCGGCGCGCCGATTCCGATGACTTCATAGCTCGGGCTCAGGGCGATCAGCAGTGAGCCGAAGCACATCAGGTACACCGAGGCCATCAGGGCCTTTTTGCGCCCGACCTTGTCGGCATACAGCCCCATCAGCCAGCCACCGATCGGACGCATCAGGAAGCCCACGGCGAAGATCGCGGCGGTGTTGAGCAGTTGGGCGGTGGTGTCGCCTTTGGGGAAGAAGGTCTTGGCGAAGTACAGGGAGAAGGCGGCGTAGACGTACCAGTCGTACCACTCGACCATGTTGCCGACGGAACCGCTGAAAATCGATTTGATGCGGCTGGACGTGGTTCTTTCTTTGGCCGGCAGGGCAGCCGACCCAAGCGGCAGGGAGTTGGAGTTATCCATTGAAGGATCCTTCATTTAATTGTTTTTGTGGAGCGCGAATAAACGCAGCCTGCAGGGGCTATAGCAGGAGCTGTGCCAAAGGGAAGAGGGCCGGTTTAGAGGGGGGAAGGCGTTTTTGTGAGCGGAAATCCGCTTATCCGTGGTGGGCGACGAGCGGAAAATTGCTTATCGGGAGGGGGTGTATTGCCTTTGCCGGCCCCATCGCGAGCAAGCTCGCTCCCACAATGCTCGGCGTACACAGATCTACTGTGGGAGCGAGCTTGCTCGCGATGGGGCCAGGACAGGCACTGCAGAAACTCAGCTGTCCTGCAAAAACATCTCCCGGCTCAACCCATGCCGCTGCATCTTTTCATTGAAGGTCCGGCGCGGCAGTTGCAGTTCTTCGAGCACCGCTTTCACATCGCCCTTGTGCCGGGTCAGTGCGGCACGCAGGCATTGCGCTTCGAACGCTTCCTGCTGCGCCGCCAGTGACTGGCCGGGCTCGATGCCCAATGGCTCCGGCTCACCCAACCCCAATACCTGACGCTCGGCGACGTTCGCCAGTTCGCGCACATTGCCCGGCCAGTCGTGGCTCAGCAGGTGACTCAACTGTGCGCCGCTCAACGGTGGAAATTTACGTCCCAGCCGTTCGGCGGCGTTTTGGGCAAAGGATTCGAACAGCAAGGGTATGTCTTCCCGGCGTTCGCGCAAGGGTGGCAGGCGTAGTTCTGCGACGTTCAAACGATAGGCCAGGTCTTCGCGAAAACGTCCGGCCCGCGCTTCGTCGAGCAGGTCCGGTTTGGTCGCGGCGATGATGCGCAGATCCACGCGGATGCTCTGGTTCGAACCCAGTCGTTCAAGCTTTTGCTCTTGCAACACCCGCAGCAATTTCACTTGTTGGGCCAGGGGCATGCTTTCGATTTCATCGAGAAACAGCGTGCCGCCGTCGGCGTACTCCAGTTTGCCAATGCGCTTGCCGGACGCTCCGGTGAACGCGCCGCTCTCGTGGCCGAACAGCTCGGCCTCGAACAATTGCTCGGGGATGGCCGCGCAGTTGAGTGCGACAAAGGGCTTGTCGGCCCGCGGTCCGAAGTCGTGCAGGCAGCGGGCGACCAGTTCCTTGCCGCTGCCGGTTTCACCGCGGATCAATACGTTGACCGGCAGCGCCGCCAGATCGAGAACCTGCCGACGCAGGTTTTGCAGGCCACGGGACACGCCGAGCAACGTGGCATCCAGCTTGGCACGGTTGTCCGCCTGTTCGTGCAGCGCGCGGTTTTCCAGCACCAGCCGGCGCTTGTCGAGGGCGCGGCGCAGGCTGCCGAGCAGGGTTTCCGGGCTGAAGGGCTTTTCGAGGAAATCGTAGGCACCGTCGCGCATGGCCTCGACGGCCATCGGCACATCGCCGTGGCCGGTCAACAGGATCACCGGCAAATCGGCATCCCGGCGTTGCACCTCGGCCAGCAGTTCCAGGCCGGTCATGCCGGGCATGCGCACATCGCTGAGAATCACCCCGGCAAAATGCCTGGGCAATTGCGCCAGGCATTCATCGGCGCGGCTGAACAGCTGCACCTCGAAACCCGACAGGCTCAACCATTGCTCGACGGCACTGCGGATGCTGCTTTCGTCGTCGACCACGATCACTGAGTTCAGCATGCTTCATGCACCTCCAGGTCGATGGGCAAGGTCAGGGTAAACACGGCACCTTTGTCATGATTGCCGGCACTCAGGCGCCCGCCGGATTCGTGAACGATGGCAAACGATACGGCCAAACCGATCCCCAGGCCTTCGCCCACCGGTTTGGTGGTGAAGAACGGATCGAAGACCTTGGACAGGTTCTCTTCGGCGATACCGCCACCATTGTCGATCACGCTCAGGCGCCACAATTGCTCGTCGGCTTCGAGGCGGATTTCCAGGCGTTTGCAGGGTTTGTCCTGCATCGCATCGAGGGCGTTGCGCAGCAGATTGATCAGCACCTGCTCCAGGCGAATCGCATCGCCACGCACCCAGGCCGGGCGGGTCAGGTGCAGCACAGTGCTGACCTGTTCGTCGCGCAGCCGGGTGTCGAGCAGTTGCAGCGACTGGTCCACCACCGCCGCCAGGTCCAGGCGTTCGCGCAAACCGCTGGGGCTTTTGCGGGCGAAGGTTTTCAGGTGGCCGGTGAGGGCGGCCATGCGCGTGAGCATTTCATCCACCGGTTTGAGCGCCTTGTAGGCGTCGTCGACGCGGCCGTGGTCGAGTAGCAGGCGCAAGGTTGCCAACTGCATGCGCTGGGCGGTGAGTGGCTGGTTGATTTCATGGGCGAGGGCGGCGGACATCTGCCCCAGCGCCGCGAGTTTGGCCGATTGCACCAGGCCTTCCTGGGCGGTGCGCAGGTCGCGGGTGCGTTCTTCTACCAGTCGTTCGAGTTCTTCGCGACTGCGCTGGCGCATTTTCGCCAGGCGCCAGCGCTGGTTGAGAAACAGCAACAGGAACACCAGGGTCAGCCACAACCCGGCCGCGGCAAGCGCGGCGTTGCGGCTGTCTTCGAAGGCGACCTGCGGGCGACGCAGCAGGTGCAGGGTCCAGCCCTCGGTGCTCAGCGGCAGGGATTCCCACAAGTAATCGGCCTTGCCGTCCGGGCCATCGACCCGAGTCAGGTCACTGTTATCGTCGAAGCGCCGCAACGACTCAAACGTCAGTGGGGTCAGGGGCTGCTTGTCGTATTGGCGGGTGGTCTTGAGTTCGGCATGATCGCTGTCGCTCAGCGGCTTGAGCAGGCGATAGCGCCAGCCTGGCTGATTGGCGATGAAAATGATCCCGCGTGCGTCGCTGACCAGCAGCGTGTCGCTGCCCTGACGCCACTCCCGCTCCAGTTCGGGAAACTCCAGTTTCACCACCATGGCGCCGAGGAACTGGCCGCCATCATCGCTGACCGCGCTGGAGAGGAAGTAACCGGGAATCCCGCTGGTCACGCCCACGGCATAAAAGCGTCCGGTGCCTTGGGTGCGGGTCTGGTTGAAATAAGGGCGGAAACCGTAGTTGTGACCGACATAGCTGCTGGGCAAACGCCAGTTGCTCGCCGCGATGGCGAGGCCGCTGCGGTCGAGCAATTCCAGGGTCGAGGATTCGGCGGCGCCATTGATCTTTTCCAGTTTGCGGTTCAACGCATCCTGCTGCTCTGGGCTCACCGCCCCCTTGAGCGCCGAGCGCAGTTCCGGGTCCAGCGCCAGCACGGCGGGCAGGGCGCGGTAACGTTCGATCAGGGTATGCAGGGACGTGGCGTACAGCGCCAATTGCTGATTGGCACGGGCCGCGTCTTCGACCATTGACTGGCGCACGGCGTGGCGCATGGCCAGCGTGGCGACGATGGCGGCGCCGGCGATGATCAATAGGGTGTAGAGCGCCAGGCGCAGGGATCTGGAGGTCGGGAGCATGCAATGAACAACAGGCGAAAATGGGGGAAAGCACCATAGCATGTGAACGGTGATCCACACTCACCGAAACGCCTGCGCCAATGTTTCCCCCTTGGCTCAAATCACCAGCGTGTTCTTTCGCCGCTGCACGGGTGGCGGATCAAACAAGTCGTTCTCATCGAACGCAATGGTGTACCAGGTGCGATAGCGTTGTTCCCGGCGCAACGGTTTTTGTTCCGGCGGATTGCCCTGCAACATTTTTTTCGCCAGCACGGTGTGTGTCGGCCGGCCGGCGGCGTCGTAGAACTGCTGGTCGTGGTAACCCGATTCGCGGATCGAAGCGTCATTGATGTAGCGGTAGGCGCTGGCGAAGTAGGGGCGATAGATCCGCACGGTTTCGCCTTTGTTGTTGTACTCGACCCGTTCGCTGACCCGCCAGCGTCGGGCCGCCTGTTCTTCCCTGGGCCGGCCGTTTTCGTCGGGTTCCAGTTCGCCTTTGTCGTTCACTACCCAGGCCAGGCCCGGTTCGACCTCTTGCTTGGTTTGCAGGGAGCGTCCGAAGCCGTCCCAGCAGGCGATGACCGCGCGGATTTGCAGCTCCGGGTCGCCGGGGTAGCGGTCGGCCTGCAGGGTGACGACATGCACCGGTTCGCGATGAGCGTCGTCGAGGTATTGCTGGAGTTGCCGCTCGTTCGCCGAAGGATTCTGCAAGCCTTCGAGGTGCACGCGAGCCCGGCTGCAAAGGTGGCAGTCGGGCAATACAAAACCTTCGGCCTGGGCCCAGGTCAACCAGGGCGCGGGCGCTGCCGGTGGCACTTTACCCATCCAGCTGAAGGGCGCAGAGAACGTGGCCGTGGCGTAATTGCCGATGGCTTTGTTCTTGTCGGCGATAGCGCCGGCCGGGGTGCGGTCTTCCGGTGGCTGGTAACCGCTGAGCGGATCGAAACCGACCTCGACGCCCAGTTCCGTGCCATGGAAGCTGGTCACCAGCACTTCGCCGAAGGCGTTGTAGCGGGCTTCCCAGGTGTTTTGATTGGGGTCGATGATGCCTGCGGGCAGGAACGATCGGTAGTCGATATCGAGGATGCTTGTAGTGCAGCCATCCGGCAGGGTGACGGCGGTGCTCAGGCACCAGTACTCGTCATACGCTACGCAAGTGATGCCATGGCTCTTGGTTTGCTGGAATTGTTCGACGTTAAAGAACCCTGCCAAACCGTGGTAAGTAGGGAAGCTTTTGCGTACGGACCACAGGTAGTTCCTGGCATCGGTCGGGTCTTCGGGTTCACCCTGCACAGCGTCTGGCAAGAACAGATCCATGATGTGGTAACCGACTTCTGGCGATTCGAGTTTCTCCTTGAGGTTGAACGGCATGTCGCCATTTTCGTCCTTGAGCTTGTCGTAGGCGCTCAGGGCGGTGGCGTCCAGTTCGGCGGTTTCCAGGTAGTCGGGCAGGGCGGTGAAGATCAGGTTATCCGGCTCCAGTAATTTGCCTGTGGCCGGATCCTGATAGCGTTGCAGCGACAAACCGGTCAGCACCGCCTTGGCTGCCCAGGCTCCTTCGTCATCGGCCCGGTCAAGGAAGTTTTCGTGGTTGATGTCGACTGGTTTGAGTTCATCCTTTTCCAGGACCAGCGCATTGGCGCGCTGACGATAGGGCAGGCCCAGACGCCAGCCGTCAGGGGCTTCCAAATACCGATACTCGGCTTTGGCCTCGGTCAGATACCAACATTGTTGTGCTGCGTCGTGGGCGTCCAGCCACCATTTGTTTTCGTAGTCTTCATCGCTCTCATCGCCGGGCTGATCGACGCGCAAGGGTGGGCTGTCCTTGTCTGTTTTGCGCCGGGCGTAGTGCACGACAAAACCGTGGGTCAGGCTGCCGAATTTGTCCCACGCCAGATTGAGGGTGTGCTGCACCAAGGGATCGTCAGCCAGCTGCGGTTCGTATTGGTAGGCAATGCTTTCCAGTGCCAGTGACTGCAACACGGCATAGGGGTGATTCTTGCCTTTGGGGCGCAATTGGCGAATGAGAAAGCGGTTCTCCTGCACGGTATAGGGCACGGCCGTTTCGGGATCGTCGTCGGCGGCAAACACCTCCGCGCGCAACACTGAACCGCTGAGGGTGCGGGCCATCTCACGGGCGAGGTCTTCATCAGGACTGATCACGCGTCCCGCTGCGTCGCTGAGGTGATACTCGTGCAGCAGCGTCGTGCGCAGCGGCTCTGCGTTCGTGTCACCGTCGTAGTAACCGTCGTCGCGCATGTCGATGGCGCGGCCGGTATGGAACCAGGTTTTACTCAGAATCGGCGCAGTGAAACCCGGGTTGGAACGCTCCACGGCCGAAGCCTCGGTATCGGTTTGCAACAGCAGGCCGAAACCCCGGAACTCACGTTCGAAACTGTCGTAAAAACCCCGGCGATAGCTGAAGCCCTGGGTCAGTCGATTGCCGGTGATTTCATCGAGCTGGGTCTGCTGGCTCACCAGGTGCATGGCGAACGGCAGATGAGACACCGGGGCTTTGCCGGCGGCGATCAGCTCGGCTTTTTCGTCCAGCCATTCCTGGGCCGAGCTGCGGTAACTCACTCCCGTCACGGCCCCCATGTTGTTGTGGCTGGCATTCACCAGATACGGCTTGGCGCTGACAAAATCGTAGCGCCAGTGTCGGGGTTCCATGTGTGGCACGGTCAGGATCAGGCTGGAACATCCCAGCCCCTGCAGGTCGGCGATGCTCACCTGGCAGAAGCGGTCGTAACGCACGCCTTGCGGCCATGGCATTTTCACATAGTCCTCTTCGAAGCCTTCGCCGCCATGATTCATGTAGATCCGGAAACCGTCCGACTCCAGGTAGATCAGGTCAACCGCGCCCGAGCCGTCCAGGTCCGCCAGCCGCACGCGCGACGAATCGAACTCGGCATATTTGAAATTCAGCTCGCAAAGGACGAAACCTTTGCCGAATTTTCCATGGCCCAGATTCGGCCAGCATTTGACTTCGTTGTGGCGGATGCGGATCAAATGTTGTGTCGCGCTGCCCAGTGGATCGCTGAAAGCCACCAGTTCGGTCTGGGTACTGCTCAACAGGGGAAGCGAGTCGTCGTCATGAGGGACGTTGTTCCCATGGCTGAACCCGACTGCACGACGGCTTGAATACAGCCGCACGCTACGCGGGCCGATCAAGGCCAGATCGGTCAGACCGTCACCCACCAGATCCGCCAACTGCGCCATGGGATGAAAAAACTCCGTGGGGAACGCAGCATAGGCCACGAAGTTCGACCAGGTTCGGTCGGGATTGAGGGTGAAGAACCCGGACAGGCCGGGGCGGGCGATTACCCAGTCGAGCTTGCCGTCGCCGGTCAGGTCGCTGAGGGACTGGCGAATCGGTTTGCTGCTGTCGGCAACGGGAATGCCGGGCAAGCGCTCCCAGTCGCCATAACTTACGTCGTTGCCACCACTGTCGGCGCGCCACGGTTCGCGGTAATACCAGGCCTTGTCGCTGCTGAACAGTACGCCGGGCATGCCCTCGCCATACAAGTCCACCAGTTGATAACGCTGACCGTCATTGAGCCCCGGCATCTCGGGGAACTCGCTATAACCCTCGCGCGTGGGATCAAGTTCAAACGGGTTGTAGAAAAACTCCATGGGCGGGCGACTTTCCATCTGGCCCTGATTGTCATATGCCTGGATGTGCGCGGCAGTCAGATGGTTGTAACCCAGCGGACTCTCGCGGTGCTCAAGCAGCAGGCGCTGGACCAGCACCGGGTCTTTACCCAGTTCTTCGGTGAATTGATGGAACATCAGGACCTGACGGCACAGGCGCCGGGAACCCAATTCAAACCCGTAGGCGTAATTCCAGAAAGGATCCTTGCGCGGTGCCCCCCACTCGCCGCGCTCTATGCCGGGGAGGTCGTAAATCGGTACTTGCGTCAGGTCGGCACTGCGTTCGCCGTAATCGAATAGCAGGTGGAAATGCCAGGCCACGTCTTTCCAGCCATCGACTTTCCATGCATACAGGTTGGCGTTGGCCTGGGCATTTCCGTACAAGACCCGACGCAGGTAACGCTGGCTGCGGTAGTCGCGGAACTGCGGAGCAGCCGGCTCCTCGACTTCCGCCTGGTACAGGTACACCACATGTTCACCGCGCAGGTTCAGGCTTTCATCGATCAGCCACACACCAACATGGGTTTTGTCTTGTGGATCGGCCCGGCGTGATGCCTCGGTTTTTCCGTAGCAATGCAGGCTGCCATCGGCGCCGTGGATCAGCCAGAAGCCGGCCGGGTTGTCAGCATCGTCATCTTTGGTCCAGTGTTCGATCAGATCGAAAGCGCCTTCGACCCGGGGCCAGTAGCGCACGACATGGTGCATGCCAATCTGAACGCCGTTGTACCCGGACACCGTTTTGGAGATCAGTTTGCCGTCGTCACTTTTCTCGGGCATCCACACGTCGCCGCCGGGGCCGACCACCTGATCGTTGCCGTCGTACTTCGGCACGCCCTTGGTAGTGCGCAGCGTGATCGCGTTGGTGGTCAGCCGCCAGCCGATGCCGAATGGACTGTTGCCGACATCGCTGCTGTAACCCAGACCCAGGGTCGGAACCAGATCGCGGTTGGGTGCCTTGCTGATCGGCAGCGGCAACTCCAGCGACGCGGCACCGCTGGTACCCACCGCGCCCCAGCCCTTGCCGATGCTCTGGATGGCGCCGCCGCCTTTGGGGAGGGCGGGGGCGTTGATGTCGAGGGTGCCCTGCTGTTCAGTCGCCATGGAAGTGTCCGCCGTGACAGAGAATGCATCGAGTGCCTTCAAGCTATCAGCGAGGCTGGCGGCTGTAACCTGTCAGATCTGACAGGTCAACCCGGTATTTTTAGAACAAACGGTTCGCTTGTCTCGGTCTTTGATTACTTTTTTTCATGCGTAAAAAAACCGGTCTGCCGTTGCCGACAGACCGGTTCTTACTGTGCGATGTCAGTGCTTACTGCACTTCCACCGCCAGGCTTTCACTGATCTTTTGCTGCCAGATGGCAGGACCTGTGATGTGTACCGATTCGCCCTTGCTGTCGACCGCAACGGTCACAGGCATGTCTTTCACGTCGAACTCGTAGATCGCTTCCATGCCCAGTTCGGCGAAAGCGACAACGCGGGACTTCTTGATCGCTTGCGCCACCAGGTAAGCCGCGCCGCCGACTGCCATCAGATAAACGGCCTTGTGGTCCTTGATCGCTTCGATCGCAGTAGGGCCGCGCTCGGACTTGCCGATCATGCCCAGCAAACCGGTCTGCTCGAGGATCTGACGGGTGAACTTGTCCATCCGCGTCGCGGTGGTAGGACCGGCCGGGCCAACCACTTCGTCACCGACCGGATCGACCGGGCCGACGTAGTAGATGAAGCGACCCTTGAGGTCCACCGGCAGGGTTTCACCCTTGTTCAGCATCTCGACCATGCGCTTGTGCGCAGCGTCGCGACCGGTGAGCATCTTGCCGTTGAGCAGGACGGTTTCGCCCGGCTTCCAGCTCTGCACTTCTTCCGGGGTCAGGGTATCGAGATTGACACGACGGGCCGACGGGCCGGCTTCCCAGACGATTTCCGGGTAGGCGTCCAAAGGTGGCGCTTCCTGGGCAACCGGGCCGGAACCGTCGAGCACAAAGTGCGTGTGACGGGTGGCGGCGCAGTTCGGGATCATGCACACCGGCAGCGAAGCGGCGTGGGTCGGGTAGTCCATGATCTTCACGTCGAGCACGGTGGTCAGGCCGCCGAGGCCCTGGGCACCGATGCCCAGCTGGTTGACCTTCTCGAACAGCTCCAGGCGCATTTCTTCAATGCGGTTCTGCGGGCCACGGGCTTTCAGCTCGTGAATGTCGATGGATTCCATCAACACTTCCTTGGCCATGACCGCGGCTTTCTCGGCGGTGCCGCCGATGCCGATGCCGAGCATGCCCGGTGGGCACCAGCCGGCGCCCATTTCCGGGACGGTTTTCAGCACCCAGTCGACGATCGAGTCGGACGGGTTGAGCATGGCCATCTTCGACTTGTTCTCGGAACCGCCGCCCTTGGCCGCCACGTCCACTTCCACGGTGTTACCCGGAACGATGGAGTAGTGGATGACGGCCGGGGTGTTGTCCTTGGTGTTCTTGCGAGCGCCCGCCGGGTCGGCGAGGATCGAAGCACGCAGGACGTTTTCCGGCAAGTTGTAGGCGCGACGTACGCCCTCGTTGATCATGTCGTCCAGGCTCATGGTGGCGCCATCCCAGCGCACGTCCATGCCGACACGCACGAACACGGTAACGATACCGGTGTCCTGGCAGATCGGGCGGTGGCCGGTGGCGCACATGCGCGAGTTGATCAGGATCTGTGCCATCGAGTCACGGGCCGCTGGCGATTCTTCGCGCAGGTAGGCCTCGTGCATCGCCTGGATGAAATCCACGGGGTGGTAATAGGAAATGAACTGCAGGGCGTCGGCAACGCTCTGAATCAGGTCGTCTTGCTTGATCACGGTCATGAGTCGCGCTCCTCTAAAAGACGGGAACATTCAATAAGGTGCTTGCAGCTTGGGTGTATCGGTCGGTTGCAAGCACCTTTCAAGGCACGCCGGGCAAGCTGGCGCGACGCTAAAAAGGCGCGGCAGTATACCGCGCCTCGTTGAGCGGCACACGCGCCAGTGGTCAAACCTTGGTCTCATTGTCGTGATCGATCCCTGTAGGAGCTGCCGCAGGCTGCGATCTTTTGATTTTGTTTTT
>NZ_JBFUID010000092.1:0-16772 GCF_056402055.1 Pseudomonas sp. P4_C4
AAACCTGTGGGAGCGAGCTTGCTCCGGGCGGCGATCCGACGATGACGGCCTGCCAGACAACAGAGCCGTCATTGACACAAAGACTTAACCCGCCAAGCCGACAAACATGTCCTGCACGTCGTCGTGGTTATCGAGGCCTTCGAGGAACGCTTCGACTTCCGCCATCTGCTCATCGCTCAGGCCGCTGACCGGGTTTTTCGGCTGGTAGCCAAGTTTGGCCGACAGCACGGTGAAGCCTTGTTCCGGCAGGGCTTTCTGTACCGCATCGAGGTCGGTCGGCTCGGTCAGGAACAGGGTTGCACCCTCTTCACCCGGCTCGAAATCYTGTGCACCGGCTTCGATGGCGGCCATTTCCGGATCGGCGTCCGGGGTGTCCGGCGACGCTTCGATCATGCCGACGTGGTTGAAGTCCCAGGCCACGGAACCGGAAGCGCCCAGTTGACCCTTGCGGAATGCCACGCGGATCTCGGCGACGGTGCGATTGATGTTGTCGGTCACGCACTCAACGATCAACGGCACCTGATGCGGGGCGAACCCTTCATACGTCACGCGATGGTATTGCACGGTTTCGCCCAGCAGGCCCGCGCCCTTCTTGATGGCGCGATCCAGTGTTTCCTTGGGCATCGAAGCTTTCTTGGCCTGTTCAACCACCAGGCGCAAGTGCGCGTTGGTAGCAATATCAGCGCCGTTGCGCGCAGCAATGGTGATTTCCTTCACCAGTTTGCCGAAGATCTTGCCTTTGGCATTGGCTGCCGCTTCTTTGTGTTTAACCTTCCACTGTGCGCCCATTTCTCACTCTCTTATCTGTGGCATCTGTGGCGCCGAGACATCTATTGGTCGACGCTTTGTGCAAGTTTATACGGCCTAAAGTTGGCAATCGACCAAAAAATCCCGACTTGCATCGACATCTTCACCAGCGGTTGTAGGGCGATTCGGAAATGTCGCTTTAACGTGCCCGCAATGCGCTGGGGTTTCGTACGCTTTGCACCCTACTTCACGGCGGCAGCGTGTTCGATGCACAACGACAAGGAAAGTCCCACCACCCTGACGCTTCTCGACGACGACCTGAGTTTCCAGGTGGTCCGGTTCAGCGGTCATGAAGCACTCAACCAGCCCTATCGATTCGATATCGAGGTTATCGGGCTGGCACCGGCCCTGAACCTTGAGCGATTGCTGCGCCAACCGGTGTTCCTCGACTTCGGCCACGATCAAGGCATTCATGGCGTGCTACACAGCGCCAGTAGTGAACATCGAAGCGGGCACCGGGTCGCTTACAAGCTGGTGCTGGTGTCCCGTGTCCAAGTGCTGGAGCAGCAACGACGCCGACGCGTCTTCCAGCGCGCCAGCGTGCCCATGATCCTGCGCCAATTGCTCGAGGAACATGGGTTGCCCGTCGGCAGTTATCGCTTTGAACTGGCAACCGGGCACTATCCCCTGCGACCTTTTTGCATTCAGTACGATGAAACCGACCTGGCGTTGCTGCAACGACTGTGCGAGGAAGAAGGCATCCACTACCACTTCGAGCATCAACGCGATGGCCATGTCCTGGTGTTGGCCGATGACAGCCTGAGTTTCCCCCAGGAACCGCTGCTCATGCCGATGCGCAGCGGCGCCCTCGACGAACATCACGAACCTGTGATCAGCGAACTGTTCCAGCGCCATGACGCGGCGCTCTCCCCCGTGCGCCCGGGTGCCAGGAATCCTGGTGCAGCGGACACCAGCGACGGCGCAGCCAATCACTCGTTCGCCACGACGAGACACTTTCCCGCCCACGAACAACAACATCGCGATCAGCTCAGCCGTCGACAACTGGAACGTCTGCGTTGCCGACACCTGCAGATCCACGGCCAAAGTAACCAGGGTGCACTACGCAGTGGCCGGATCGTACAGGTGGCCGAGCACCCGCTGGCGAGTTTCAATGACCAATGGCTGGTCACCGAAATCCGCCATCAGGGGCGTCATTCATCGATTCTGCTCGACGACACATCGGGCATGGCCCCAGGTTACCGCAATCAATTCAGCGCCATCCCCTGGTCGACGGTGTTCAGACCCGCGCTCAAACAACCCAGGCCGAGTATTCCCGGGTATCAGCCCGGCCAGGTGTGCGGCCCAGTCGGGCAACCGGCGACAGTGGATGAGGATGGCCGGGTTCAGGTGAACCTCTGGCCCGCTACACAATCCGCCGCAGAGACGGCCACCGGTCTGTGGTTACCGCTGGCGCTGACCACCGCCGAGGACTGGATCGATCCGACCCGCTTGCCCGTGGCTGGCAGCGAGGTACTGGTGATTTTCCTCGACAGTGACCCGGATCGCCCGGTGCTCTGTACGGCCATGGGCCCACGGCCACAACCTCGCGGCCCTCGTCCGCGTGAGCCCCGTGGCGATACCCGCCTGCTGTTCGACTGGCTGCTCAGCCGCTCGGACCTTGCGCCCTGACACTCAGCCCTTGTCAGCCTTGCCGGCTGCTGCGGCGAACTTCGCCAATCGCACATCCAGATGCCGCGGCCGAAGCCCGTGATCCTCTGCACGCTCCTTGCGGCGGATGGCGTTGCGCACCATCAGCGAGCCAATGTAGCGAATCGGTTCCGGCGGGAAAAAACCCAGCGGTCCGTTGACCAGTGGCGAACGGGTCCAGGGGTTGTCCAGGCCCAGGACCATCGACGCCAGAATCTGCCCGCCCATATGGCAGGGCCCGACACCGCTGCCGGAGTAGCCAAAACCGTAGAACACATTGCCACTGGCGCTCATCTGCCCGAAAAACGGCAGCCCGGTCACCGAACGGTCCGACGGACCATTCCAGGTCGCTTCGACCTTGACGTCGGCAAACGCCGGGAAGAAATCCGCCAGGCTGCTCTGCAACAAACCGGCGTAAGGCGAAGGTTGATCGAACACCGGCAGCATGCGTCCACCGTAAGCGAAGGTATTGCCACCCTTGCCAAGCATGATCCGGCCGTCCGGGGTGTTGTGGTAGTAGTGCACGAAAATCCGTGAATCGAGCACCGTGACGCCACTGGTCAGGCCGATTTCGTCGAGCAAATCCGGCCGAGGCTCGGTGATCAGCATGTCGCTGGAAACGATCGCCACGCTGCGCTCGAACAGCGGGAACGCTCGGGCCATCCAGGCGTTCATCGCCAGCACCACCCGGTCGGCGCGGACGGTGCCGCTGGGGGTTTGAATGCCCACCGGCTTGCCCTCTTCCAGCCCGGTCATCGCGGTATTTTCGTGAATCCTCACGCCCAACTGCAAGGCAACCCGGCGCAGACCGCGCACCAGCTTGCCCGGCTGCACACTGGCCGCGGCCGGAGAAAACCAGCCCTCCAGGTGTTTGCCGGAGCCAGCCATGCGCTGCACATCGGCCACCGGCCGCTGGGTGAACGAGTTGATGCCGTGGCGCTCCAGTGCGGAGATGACCGCATCGGTCGAGCCGCATTGGGCACGGTTGGTGGCGGTGTAGAGCGTTCCGTCGAGGCGGTAATCGGCGTCCACCGCATACTGTTCGCAGAAGGCGCCGATGGCATGGATGCTGCGCTCGGACTCCTTGACCAGACGCACGGCCTCTTCGACGCCGAACAAACGCTCAAGGGTGAAATACTTGGCCGACCACGACAGCGCACAACCGCCATTGCGTCCACTGGCCCCGGCGCCGCAAATATCCGCTTCGACCAGCAACACGTCCAGCTCGGGGTTCTGCTCCTTGAGCATGATCGCGGTCCACAACCCGGTATAACCGCCGCCGACGATGCACACGTCGGCGCGGCTGTCGCCTTGCAGTGGCGGACAGGTTTCGGACGCATCAGCCTTCAAGGCCTGGTCCAGCCAAAAGGGTCTCATGGGAAATCTCCAGTCAATGGCCCACACGCCAGCCTGCCGCGGACGCAGCAGGCGACGAGGGACAGGATTCAGGTGCGCAGGGGTTTGATGGTCATCGTCCGATTGGGCACGAACGGGTAGTTGGTTTTCAGGCCGCCCGGGCGGCTGTTCCAGTGCGGGATCAGCACCAGCGCCGAGAACATGGCGCAGCCGGCGAAGACAATGAACACGGTAACGGTGTCGAAGTAGCCAGGCAGCAGGCCACCGAGAATCGCCCCGACCGAGCCGCAGCCGTTAACGAAACCGGCTGCTGTGGCGCCGGCCTTGGCAGTACCGAAATCGATGGCCGCCGCGCCGCTGATCATCGAGTCCGGTCCGTAGAGGGTCAGGCCCATGACGAACAGCAGCGCCACCACCAGGACCACGCTACCGGTATGCAAGGCGCCCATGAACAGTGCCAAAGACACGGTCAGCGCCAACAGGCTGAGTACGCAAGCCGGCATGCGTCGGGCGCCGAACAGTTTGTCCGAGGCCAGGCCGATCATGATCGGTCCGAGCAATCCGGCCAGCTCGAACGAGGTCGGAATGATTGCTGCACCGACCTTACCCACCGAAGGCATCTGTTCGAAAACGATCACCGGCCCCCACAGCAGAATCGCGTAGCGCGCCGGTTTGAGCATGAAGTACGCCACCCCGAGCACCAGCACCGTGCGGTTGCGCAGGATTTCCTTCAAAGGCTCCCACATGCTGATTTTGCTTTGCGCGTCAGCTTGTTCGGCGGTCAGCTCAGGTTCCGGCTCCACCGCCGGCAAGCCGACGTCCTCCGGTTTGTTACGTTGAAAAATAAAAAACAGCACGGCGACCAGCCCAACCACCGCCGCACTGGAAACAAACGCCGCATGCCAGGTGCCGATGAGCGTATACGCCCACCAACCGGCAAACGGCGACGCCACGAGACCGCCAAAGGCGTAGCAGGAACTCCACAGGCCCAGTACCCGCCCGCGTTGCTCCGAGGGAAAGAAGCTGCCGAGATTCTTGCACAGCCCCGACCAACCGGTGGACTGCGCCAGCCCTTGGATCAGCATGCAGGTAGCGAAAATCGGTAACGTTGCAAAGTTGCCCATCACCAGCGCCGCACAGGCGGAAATCAGCAACCCGCCCAGCACCACCACCCGCGGCCCGAAGCGGTCGGCAAGGATGCCCCAGGTGAATTGGCCGACGGCGTAGGCCGTCAAGTAGATGGCGTCGAGGTTGGCCATGGCCATTTTGTCGAGCATGAAGGTCGGGTCTTCGGCGATGCCGAGCTTGGCCACCGAGAAGGCTTTGCGGGTGAAGTAGAAAGCGGCGTAGGCGAGCCAGGTGATCGCGAAGATCTGCATGCGCCAACGCTTGATGGTGCCGATGTGCTTGTTCATTGTGGTTCTGACCTCAGGGTGTGAGTGTGCCGGCAGAATTGGAAGAAAACGCCTGTTTTTTTATTGTTGAGCACTGCGATATCGCCCTGTCCCTACGGCGGATACCGGTCAGATGAGTCCTGTTTTTGCACGCCCAGGCTCATGGCTCCCGCTGCTGTTCGACTGACCCGTCAGCGGGGCTGAGGTGGATAAAAACAATTACTGATTAATAAGTGAAATCGATTTATCGTATTTCAAAAATAAGCCCAGCTTGTTACTGGAGATTTCCATGTCGGTGTCCCACGCCCAGCTCAAAGCCTTCCATGCCGTGGCGGTCCATGGAAGCTTTACCAAAGCCGCCGAGCGGCTTTTTCTGACGCAGCCGGCGATTTCCGACCAGGTGCGCAAACTCGAAGAGCGCTACGGCGTCTTGCTGTTTCACCGCAACAAGCGCTCGGTGCGCCTGACCGATCTGGGCGAGCGCCTGCTGAGCGTTACCCAGCGGCTTTTTGTGATTGAGGCGCAAGCGCAGGAGCTGTTGCAGGATTCCCAGGCCTTGCAGACCGGCAGCCTGATTCTGGCGGTGGATGCACCGGTGCATGTGCTGCCGCAGATTGCCCGCTTCTGCGAACGCTACCCCGGGATCAGCGTGAAGATCGAAACCGGCAACACCGATGAGTCGCTGTTTCGACTGTTCAACTATCAGGCCGACCTGGCGTTACTGGGCCGTGACGTCAGCGATGAACGCCTGATCTCCCTGTCCCTGCGTAACGACCCGATGGTGGCGTTCGTGTCGCGCAATCATCCGTGGGCGGATCGCGAATCCATCACCCTCGCGGACCTCGACGACACGCCGCTGGTGTTGCGGGAAATCGGTTCGGTGACCCGGCAGACCCTGGAAGAAGAAATGCAACGCGCCGGGTTCCGCATTCGCCCGGCGATTCAGGTCGAAGGCCGGGAGGCGGCGCGGGAAGCGGTGGTGGTCGGGATCGGGGTGGGCGTGGTGTCGGCCGCGGAGTTTGGCGCCGACTCCAGGGTTTGCGCACTGCCGATTACCGATTGCGAACGACGGCTGACTGAAACACTGGTTTGCCTGCGCGAGCAGAGCTCGCGGCGGGTGGTGGCGACGTTTCTGCAGATGGTTCGCGAGAGTCTTGTTTAGGCAGGTCCGACGCCATCGCGAGCAAGCTCGCTCCCACAGTGGTGGTGTGTCGTCAACATAATCTGTGGTCGACGCAAATCCCTTGTGGGAGCGAGCTTGCTCGCGATTGCAGGCGACTCGGTCTACCTGCCTGGCGCCAACCCGAAAAATGCCTGAATCAAGCGCAAATCCCGTCGCCGCTCCATGCACCCGATCATGTGCCGATTCACCAGCCCCTCGCCAGTAATCGGCACCGCCGCCACCCGCGGGTCGTGGCTGACCTCCACCGACGACACCACCCCCACCCCCAGTTCGGCGGCCACCGCTTCAGTCACCGCTTCGCGGCTGTCCAGTTCCAGCAGCACCCGCGGATTGACCCTGGCCTGGGCGCAAGCCTCATCGAAGGTGCGCCGGGTAATCGAACCCGGTTCGCGCAGCACCATGATCACCTGATCCAGTTCCTTGAGCTGCACGCCTTTGGCCTTCTGCGCCCAAGGATGCCCGGCGGGCACCAGCGCGCAAATCCGTGATTCGTTCAGCGCCTGCAGATGCAAGCCCTTGCGCGGCTCGACCTCGGTCAGTACCGCCACGTCGGCATGTTCGGACAGCAGCGCCGCCAGGGTTTCCTGGGCGTTGCCCAGGCGCAGGTTCACCGTGATCCCCGGATAGCGCGCCCGCAGGCTGGCGAGCATCGGCATGACCATGTGCGGACCGTCCGCCGCCACCTCCAGACGCCCGGTCAGCAATTGCCGGTTGGCTTCGAGCATCACCTGCGCCTCTTCGGCCAGGCCGAACATCGCCCGGGTGATGGCCGCCAGTTTGGTGCCCTCCTCCGTCAGTTCCACTCGGCGGGCGGTGCGGCGCAGCAAGGTGATCTGGTAGTGCTCCTCCAGGGCCTTGATGTGCCCGGTAACCGCCGGCTGGCTGATGAACAGCCGCGCCGCCGCCCGGGTAAAGCTGCCTTCCCGCGCCACGGCATCGAATGCGCGCAGCTGAAACAGGTTCATGAATAACCCTCACTGATGGCTGGCATAACAATAAACAATTTGATTGATAACACGGCAAATTGCAATTTAGGTCCCGTAGCTTCATCCCATCGATTGCGAGGACACGAGAATGAGTACTGCCGAACCCATCCTGCTCACCCCCGGCCCGTTGACCACGTCGGCCCGCACCCGTCAGGCAATGATGGTTGACTGGGGTTCATGGGATGACCGCTTCAATCAACTAACCGCCAGCCTCTGCGAGCAACTGCTGGCAATCATCAACGGCGCCGCCACCCACCACTGCGTGCCCCTGCAAGGCAGCGGCACCTTCGCGGTCGAGGCAGCGATCGGCACGCTGGTGCCTCGGGACGGCAAGATTCTGGTATTGATCAACGGCGCCTACGGCAAACGCCTGGCGAAAATCTGTGAAGTGCTCGGCCGCGCCTACAGTACCTTCGAAACCGCCGAAGACGAGCCGACCACCGCCGCCGACGTCGACCGCCTGCTGCGTGCCGACACCGGCATCACCCACGTCGCCCTGATTCACTGCGAAACCAGCACCGGCATCCTCAATCCGCTGCCGCAGATCGCCCAGGTCGTCGCAGAACACGGCAAGCGCCTGATCATCGACGCCATGAGTTCCTTCGGTGCCCTGCCGGTGGATGCACAGCAAGTGCCGTTCGACGCACTGATCGCCGCCTCGGGCAAATGCCTGGAGGGCGTGCCAGGCATGGGTTTTGTCTTCGCTCGCAAAGAATCCCTGGCCAACGCCGCCGGCAACTCGCATTCGCTGGCCATGGACTTGCAGGACCAGCACGCCTACATGGCCAAGACCGGCCAGTGGCGCTTCACCCCGCCGACCCATGTGGTCGCCGCACTGCACGAAGCCCTGCTGCAATACAACGAAGAAGGTGGCTTGCCGGCCCGGCACGAACGCTATGCCGCCAACTGCCAGGCACTGATGGAAGAGATGGGCAAACTGGGGCTGCACAGCTTCCTGCCGGCGGCTATCCAGGCGCCAATCATCGCCACCTTTCATACCCCGAAAGATCCGCGCTACGCATTCAAGGAATTCTACGAGCGGGTCAAGGCCAAGGGCTACATCCTCTATCCCGGCAAACTGACCCAGGTCGAAACCTTCCGCGTCGGCTGCATCGGCCATGTCAACCCGGCGCAAATGCGCGAAGCGGTGGCGGCGATTGCTGAAGTGTTGCGCGAGATGGAAGTGTTAGAGATCTAAACAACACCTTACCCCCCTGTGGGAGCGAGCTTGCTCGCGATGAGGCCCGTTCAGTCAGCACATAGGTTGAATGAGAAACCGCCATCGCGAGCAAGCTCGCTCCCACAGTAAAAGCTGCTCTCCAATAGTCAGTTTCTACAGGAATTTAATTGCCATGAACTACTCCAACCCAACCAAACTGCAAGCCGCCATCCTCGACTGGGCCGGCACCGTGGTCGACTTCGGCTCCTTCGCCCCGACGCAGATTTTCGTCGAGGCCTTCGCCGAGTTCGACGTCCAGGTGTCCATCGAAGAGGCCCGTGGCCCGATGGGCATGGGCAAGTGGGATCACATCCGCACCCTGTGCGATCTGCCGGAAGTCGCCGAGCGTTATCGCAAAGTGTTCGGCCGCACGCCGACCGACGATGACGTCACTGCGATTTACCAACGTTTCATGCCGTTGCAGATCGAAAAAATCGCCGAACACTCGGCGCTGATTCCCGGGGCACTGGAGACCATCGCCAACCTGCGCCAGCAAGGAATCAGGATCGGCTCCTGCTCCGGTTACCCGAAACAGGTCATGGACAAAGTGGTCGAACTGGCTGCCACCAACGGCTACGTCGCCGACCACGTGGTCGCCACCGACGAAGTCCCGAATGGTCGCCCATGGCCCGCCCAGGCACTGGCCAACGTCATCGCCCTGGGCATTGACGATGTCGCCGCGTGCGTGAAGATCGATGACACGGTGCCGGGCATTCTCGAAGGTCGCCGCGCCGGCATGTGGACCGTGGCGCTGATCTGCTCGGGCAATGCCCTGGGCCTGGACTACGAAGGTTATCGCGCGCTGGGCAGCGACCAACTGGACAGCGAGCGCAAGCGCATCCACGCCATGTTCGAAGGTTCGCGCCCGCACTACATGATCGACACCATCACTGATCTGCCGGAAGTGATCGCCGACATCAACAAGCGTCTGGCCAACGGCGAAATGCCGCAATCGAGCTAAGAAATCGCAACTCCCCCTGTAGGAGCGAGCTTGCTCGCGATGGTCTCAAGCATGCCGCGGTTACCCAGTGGGTGTGCGTCATCGTTGGCGACCTTCGCGAGCAAGCTCGCTCCTACAGGGGAATGTGTTTTTCTGCCTGTTACCCGAGCCAGAGCATCCCGCGACCGATCGCCACAGACAAAACCGGTGAAACAGGATTACAGTTAAAGCACACCGTCAAACAAGAACGGTGGCTTTAAACCGGACCGCTGAGGAACACCGTATGCCGTGGAAAAACTCCGAATCGCGCTACAGCACCGTATCGATCGCGCTGCATTGGTTGATGCTGGTCCTGTTGGTGCTGGTTTACGCCTGTATCGAGTTTCGCGGGATCTTTCCCAAGGGCAGTGGCGGGCGCACGCTGATCGTCGAATCACACTTCCTGCTCGGCCTGACCGTATTCGTTCTGGTCTGGGTGCGATTGTTCGCGCGCAGTCTCGGCCCGGCGCCGCAGATCTTCCCGGCCTCGCCACACTGGCAAACGACGCTGGCCAGGCTGATGCACTGGGCCCTGTACATTTTCATGATCGTCACGCCGATTCTCGGGTGGCTGGTCACCAGTGCCAAAGGCAATCAGGTGATGTTCTACGGTGTCGACCTGCCGATGCTGGTAGCGGAAAACAAGGACCTGGCCAAACAATTCCAGGGCTGGCACGAGCTCGGCGGCACGATCGGCTATTGGCTGATCGGCCTGCATGCCGTGGCCGCGCTGTATCACCATTACGTTGTGGGCGATAACACCTTGCTGCGGATGATGCCCAAGGGCGTGAACCGCGATACCTGAACTTGACGGCAACCCCCATTGATTTGCGGTGCGTTTCAGGCTTGTGAATCAATCCCCCGTCGCCCCTGCAAGCCGCCGGTGTGGACAAAGATCAACCGCGTGCCACGGGCAAACTTTCCCGCCTCGACTTGCTGCTTGAGGGCCAGCAGCGCTTTGCCGGTGTAAAGCGGCTCAAGGGGAATGCCGCTGGCCTGTTCGGTCTTTTCGATGAACTCGATCAGCAGCGGATCGACCTTGGCAAAGCCGCCGCGGCTGGCATCGATCAGTTCATACACCGCATCGATCAGACCCGCTTCCTGCACGATCCGCTCAACCTGCTGCGCCACCCCATGATCGCCTGGCACCGCCAGCGCACCGTAAACCGGGTGATCCCCCGCCTCGGCCAGCACCAGGCCCGCCAGGGTCGTGCCGGTCCCGCAGGCCAGCCACCAGGCGTCGTAGTTGCTCCAGCCCCAGCCCTCCAATTGCGCGCAAACGGCGGCTCGCAATGGCATGCAACCCAGGGCGCCTGGCAAACCACCTCCCCCCTCAGGCACCGGATGCAGCGTCGGGTAGCGGGTGTGCCAGGGTTGCCAGAAACCTGCCTCATGCCTCGCCCGATAGCCTGCGTAACCCAGCCAGTGCAACTGCATGCCGAACGCCTGCAAGTCTTTGACCGTCGGGGTTTCCTGAGGATGCCCGCGCAGCAGGCCGACGGTGGAAAAGCCGAAACGCTTGCCTGCCGCCGCTAACGCGTGGAGGTGATTGGAGTGCGCGCCACCGAGACTGATGATGCCTTCGGCACCGAGGCGCTCGGCGGTCTTCAGGTGCTCGATGAGCTTGAACCATTTGTTGCCGCTGATCAGCGGGTCGATCTGGTCCAGGCGCAGGATCGCCACTTCGATGCCGGCGTGAGTGAGCCAGTCGAGGTGAAGGGGGTCGAGGGGGACTTGAGGAAGCCAGTTGTCAGGAGGAGAAAGCATGATGCCGGATCATTGGAGTGATCCGGCATCTTAGCAGCACCTTTGTGGCGAGTGAGCTTGTCGGACGTGGATTACAACTGCGCCGCCAACCGCGAACCCTGATTGATCGCCCGCTTGGCATCCAGCTCTGCCGCAACATCCGCGCCACCGATCAGGTGCACGCTCTGCCCCGCCGCCACCAGACCGTCATGCAACTCACGTAGTGGATCCTGCCCGGCGCAGATCACGATGTTGTCCACTGGCAGCACCTGCGGCTCGCCGGTTTCGCCGATGCGGATGTGCAGGCCTTCGTCGTCGATCTTCAGGTATTCGACGCTGTTGAGCATCTGCACCTGTTTGTTCTTCAGGCCGGTGCGATGAATCCAGCCGGTGGTCTTGCCCAAGCCGTCGCCGACCTTGGATTTCTTGCGTTGCAGCAGGAACACCTCGCGGGCCGGGGCATGGGGCGCGGCCTTTATACCAGCGACACCGCCGCGCGCTTCAAGGTGCGTATCGATGCCCCACTCCTTCCAGAACGCGGAGCGATCCTGACTGGTGGCGACGCCTTCATGCACAAGGAACTCGGAGACGTCGAAACCGATACCACCGGCACCAATCACCGCGACGCGCTTGCCGACCGGTTTGCGCTCCAGGATCACGTCCAGGTAGCTCAGCACCTTGGCGTTTTCCACCCCCGCAATGGCCGGCAGGCGCGGCGCAATGCCGGTGGCCAGAATGATCTCGTCATAGCCGCCCTCGACCAGCCCGGCCACGTCGACGCGGGTGTTCAGGCACACCTCGACGTTGGTGGTCTGCAACTTGCGGTTGAAGTAGCGAATGGTCTCAAAGAACTCTTCCTTGCCCGGAACGCGCTTAGCGATGTTGAACTGACCGCCGATTTCGCTGGCCGAATCGAACAGCGTCACCTGATGGCCACGCTCGGCGGCCACGGTCGCGGCAGACAAACCAGCCGGGCCGGCACCGACCACAGCGATTTTCTTCAGTTGCTGCACGGGCAGGTAATTGAGTTCGGTTTCGTGACAGGCACGCGGGTTGACCAGGCAGCTGGTCAGCTTGCCGCCGAAGGTGTGRTCGAGGCAGGCCTGGTTGCARSCGATGCAMGTGTTGATCTCRTCGGCGCGACCTTCAGCGGCCTTGTTGACGAAATCCGGGTCGGCGAGGAACGGCCGCGCCATGGACACCATGTCGGCATCGCCTTCGGCCAGGATCTGCTCGGCCACTTCCGGGGTGTTGATACGGTTGGTGGTGATCAGCGGAATAGTGACCGAACCACGCAGCTTGGCCGTGACCTTGCTGAAGGCCGCGCGTGGCACTTTGGTTGCGATGGTCGGAATCCGCGCTTCGTGCCAGCCGATACCGGTGTTGATGATGGTCGCGCCGGCCTGCTCGATGGCCTTGGCCAACTGCACGATTTCTTCCCAGGTGCTGCCGCCTTCGACCAGGTCGAGCATCGACAGGCGGAAAATGATGATGAAGTTCGGGCCTACCGCTTCGCGCACGCGACGCACGATTTCCACCGGCAGGCGCATACGATTTTCGTAGCTGCCGCCCCAGCGGTCGGTGCGGTGGTTGGTGTGGGCGGCGAGGAACTGGTTAATGAAATAACCCTCCGAGCCCATGATTTCCACACCGTCGTACTCGGCGGTTTGCGCCAGTACCGAGCAGGTGACGAAATCGCTGATCTGCTTCTCGATGCCTTCCTCGTCCAGCTCCTTGGGCTTGAACGGGTTGATCGGCGCCTGGATCGCACTAGGTGCAACCTGTTTCGGGCTGTAGGCATAACGACCGGCATGGAGGATCTGCATGCAGATCTTGCCGCCCGCATCATGCACGGCACGGGTGACGATACGGTGCTTGAGCGCCTCTTCTTCGGTCGTCAGCTTGGCCGCACCGGAATACACGCCACCCTCGTCGTTCGGGCCGATACCGCCGGTGACCATCAGGCCGACACCACCACGGGCACGCTCGGCAAAGTACGCCGCCATGCGCTCGAAGCCACCCGGTTTCTCTTCAAGGCCAGTGTGCATCGACCCCATCAGGGTGCGGTTGCGCAGCGTGGTGAAACCCAGGTCCAGCGGAGCCAACAGGTGCGGGTATTGAGCGGCGGTCATCGGTAACTCCACATCGAGCGATCACGGAAAGTGCGGAAGCTCTACGGCCCCCATCAGTCATGTTCGACAGACTAAGAGTCGCGACGCTGTCGCTCAATGACCGTAACTGACAACTTAATGATCGAAGTGAGCAGCTACAACTCAAAACCAAAACGACCTTCCGGTGCAGGTTCGGATTGAAACCTGCACCAGGAAGGTCGCTACCTTTCGGGCTCTGGACAAGCCCGCAAGATTTACGCGCGGAACCGGCTTAGCATGCGCTTGCTACCGTCCGCGCAGGCGCAACGTAGTCGTCCTGTTGTTTCGCTCGCTGGGTCAACACCAGCATCGTCAGGAACCCCAGCGCAATCAGTACCGGATAAGCCATCAACAGTTCGGAAAGAGAATACTTCCAGGCCAAAGGACGTCCGACACCCAGCATGGCGGCATACATCCAGGACACTGCCGACAACGACCCGCAGGCCAACGCCAGCATCCGTGCACTGAATCCGAGATTGAGCAGGGAGCCTGCCTTTTGCAGTGCCGGCAGTACCAGGCGATGCAACAAGACGCCGTTGTAACTGAGCAACGCGACAATAATGACTTTGGCTTGAAGCTTTGGATTCATGAAGTATTCGACACCTTTACCCAGGTAATCAATACCGACGACAGCGACACCCGTTACCCACAGAGCTATTAGTGCAACGATGACAGACTTCTGAAGACTTTCCATGTGAGCATTATCATGCTCAGTCAATACTTTCCGTTTTAAAAGATCTCTAACCATCGCAACATCACTGGTCAGCACCAAACCGATGGCCACACAACACGCCACCAAATGAACGTAAATAACGCCCAGACGCAAAAACTCCATGAATTCCTTATTTTCCAGCAGACTCATAATGGTATTTATCGCCACGGTATTTTCTCCACCTTATTCGACAGTACAGATCGACTACTTGACAGGATTTTTTACTTATTCAAATATCCTGTGCGACCTTACTTCTAAAAGATAAGCCAAGTCATGAACCCGGCACTGTTAACCTCATTGATTCGCTCGGCAAATCAATGAACGGCTTGTTTATCACCTCCCTGAACTTCAGATAAAAAACCCCAATTTGCACTCACTGCATTTGAGATCCAACTTCCACTTCTTTTTTTGCGATTGCGGGGGCAGGTCATGGCTGACGTGCTTGAGAATCAGAGGCCACAGACGCTCCAATGTTCACTTTTCGAACAAACCACCGACAAGCGGTGCGTAGCGCAAGTGCGCCTGAAGCGACAGTAATGAGCCAACTTTCGCGCTATGCCCCACCACAACTGGCCTGCTTGATTACATGCAGTTTTACAACTGCATATTGGATCCGCTAGTTGTTATACATCCGACAACACGCGCAATAGCGAGCGACTCTCATCCAGAGCAAACTCCGATTGCGAATTCCACGCTGATTCGGCCACCCTTTCAGGCAGATGGCAACGCAGGATTAACTTAAACAATAAGGGTGTAAATCAAGTCTCTGCGCTCATGCTCAAAACCCGAAGTAAACAAATGCCGTGGCTGCCGCTATACCCCATGCGGCCAACGCCATGACTGTCGAATTGTGCGGTAACCGGGATTCGCTCAAGCGCTGTAAGCCGGGCTTGGAAAACCCGGTTTGGTCATAACGGCAATCCATGATTGCCCGGTAGGTATATCGGAGGCCGACCAACAGAAACAGGGTGATCAGGCCGAGGACAAGTCCACGCCTGACAGGCGGTTTAACCAATGGTGCAAGGTGATCCTGTTCGCAGGCAATGCTATTGACATGCGCAACGGTAATTAGTTGATAGTCCGTCGAAGACCGCTTTTGGCCAATCTGGATCGCCGCCTGTTGCTCTAGATCCAACACCTGATACTTCCAGAGCGTTGACGAACCTTTGCGGCAGAAGGTAAACGCTGCAGGACTTGAGACGGCGATAATAAAAGCGTCGTTGATGTCCAGTTTTTTCAGCGTTTCTGTGGCTGACCTGGTGAAGCCCAGGTCGAAGACCGAAGTGATCCCGGTAGCAGAAGCCGCGACCGCAACCAATAGGCTGCTCAAGAGGCAGATGGCTGAAATGTTCAAGGCCGGGTTTCCTTTTTCCATTGTTTCTTTGATTTCGCAGTTCGGTTCCAACTTGCCTTGATGAGTTCCAGTACGCTGCTGGCATCCCGATAGCCAGTGGACAATTGAATGGAAGGAGAAAGGGAGGGCATCCATTACCCTCCCCTCCGCTGTCCACGCTCCTTGCGACAGTACTGACCAGGACCTCAAGTGGCCAGAATGAAGTCCGTCTGATCGACGGCCGCGCTGTTGACACCAACAAGGTGAATGGTGTCCGCCCCGATCCCTACCACCGTGTCCGCCCCGTTAGCCGTTATGGTCACGTTGGCAGCGAACGTCGCGCTGTTGATCCCCAGCGCCGTGATATTGAGCAAGTCCTGCCCGGCCGGATTGGCTCCGAAGTTCAGGATCGTATCGTTGCCGAAACCCGCGGCAGCAAACACGAACGTATCGTTGCCGGCGACGCCGCCACTCATCACGTCGTTACCGCCACCGCCGGTGAGAACGTCGTTACCCGCACCACCCACGATATTATTGCCGAGCACGTTGCCGGTGCCCGCGAAGTTGCCGCTGCCGCCGAAAAACAGATTTTCGACGTTGGCACCCAGGGTGTAGCTCGMGAGCGAGGTCCAGACCGTGTCGTTGCCGCCACCGGCGTTCTCGCCTACCACGTCCCCAAGGTCGGTGACTTCGTAGATATCGTTGCCAGCACCACCGGCCATCGTGTCGGCACCTGCGCCACCGATGAGGACGTCGTTACCAGCACCGCCCACGAGTGTGTTGTCGAGCACGTTGCCGGAGCCCGCAAAGTTGCCGCTGCCGCCGAAAAACAGATTTTCGACGTTGGCACCCAGGCTGTAGTTCGCGAGCGAGGTCCAGACCGTGTCGCTGCCGGCACCGGCGAGCTCGATCACCACGTCCCCAAGGTCGGTGACTTCATAGATATCGTTGCCAGCACCGCCGGCCATCGTGTCGGCACCTCCGGCACCGATGATGATGTCGTTACCCGCACCGCCCGCGATCGTATTGCCGAGCACGTTACCGGTGCCCGCGAAGTTGCCGCTGCCGCCGAAAAACAGGTTTTCGACGTTGGCACCCAGGACGTAGCTCCCGAGCGAGGTCCAGACCGTGTCGCTGCCGCCACCGGCGAGCTCGCTCACCACGTCCCCAAGCTCGGTGACTTCGTAGACATCGTTGCCGCCACCGCCGACCATCGTGTCGGCACCTGCGCCACCGATCAGGACGTCGTTACCCGCACCG
>NZ_JBFUID010000093.1:0-16742 GCF_056402055.1 Pseudomonas sp. P4_C4
GTATCTGACACACCWTCGCGAGCAAGCTCGCTCCTACAGTAAGTTGGCGCTTATCATAGGTGCATGTTCAACCCCGCCTTCACGAGATCCCGCATGACTTTCGATTTTGATCAGGTGTTCGACCGTCACAACACCGGCAGTACCAAATGGAGCCGCTACCCGGCCGATGTGTTGCCGATGTGGGTCGCCGACATGGATTTCGCCGCGCCGCCGGTGATCATCCAGGCCCTGCAAAAACGACTGGAACACCCGATGGTCGGTTACAGCGTGGCCCAGGATGACCTGCGCGAGGCGATCGTCGCCGATCTCTGGAACAAGTACGCCTGGCGCGTCGAACCCCAGGAACTGATCTTCCTGCCGGGTGTCGAGTCGGGCTTCAACATGGCATTGAAGGCGCTGGTGCAGGCGCCACAGAACGTCGTTGTGCAGGTGCCGAACTACCCGCCGCTGCGCCACGCCCCCGGGCATTGGGGCCTGAACAAGGTCGAGCTGAATTTCGATGCGCATGCCAATGGCACCTACACCACGCCGCTGGATACCCTGAGCCAGTCGCTGCAAGGTGGCGGCGCACTGCTGCTGAGCAACCCGCATAACCCGCTGGGCAAGGCCTTCCCCCGCGCAGAGCTGCAAGCCATTGCCGACATTTGCCTTGAGCATGACGCCTGGATCATTTCCGACGAGATCCACGCCGATTTGTGCTTCGACGGCCGCGCGCACATTCCGCTGGCGACCCTGAGCCCGCAAGTGGCCCAGCGCACCATCACGCTGATGTCGGCGAGCAAGGCCTACAACATCGCAGGTCTCAAGACCTCATTCATGATCATCCAGGACCGTCACCTGCGCGAGAAGGTCAACCACGCCCGTTGCGGCATGGTCGACAGCGTCAATCCGCTGGGCATGGAAGCCACCCGCGTCGCCTACAGCGAAGCCGCGCCATGGCTGGCCGAGCTGAAGGTCTATCTGCAGGGCAACCGCGACTTCCTCGCTGAGGCCGTGCATACCCGCCTGCCGGGCATCAGCATGAACCTGCCGCAAAGCACCTATCTGGCGTGGCTCGACTGCTCGGCACTGGGGCTGGACGACCCACAGCAGTTCTTCCTTGAACAGGCCAAAGTTGGTTTGAGCGCGGGCCTGGACTTTGGTGATGACTGCAAGCAATTCGTGCGCCTGAACTTCGGTTGCCCACGGTCGCTGCTGGAAGAAGGCATTGCGCGGATGGAGCGCAGCTTGCGCCATCTCAAGGCCTGATCCGCCCCTCAGCAACATCGAAGATCCCCGTAGGAGCGAGCTTGCTCCGGGCGGCGATCCGACGATGGCGTCGTGTCAGCCAGCATCAATATCGACTGTGCCGACGCCATCGCGGGCAAGTCGGATCGCCGCACCGCCGCTCCTACAGGTAATTATTGAACCGACCCAAGCCCGCGATGCTCAACAGCCTATAGCCCTGCACTGGCGGTTGTTTCGAGATCTGAGCCATGAGCTTCATTACCTGGGTGGCGGTGTTGGGGGCTGTGTTGCTGACGCTGGCACTGACCTCGTCGTACCTGCGCTGGATGCCGGTCACCACTTCGGCGGTGTGTCTGGTACTGGGCGTCGCCATCGGTCCGGCGGGCCTGGTTTTACTCAGGCTGGATATCAAAGAGTCGTCATTCTGGATCGAGCACCTGACGGAAGTCGCGGTGCTGTTTTCATTGTTTGTCTGCGGTCTAAAGCTGCGACCAGCACTTCGTGATCGCCAATGGCGAGTGGCGTTCGTTCTGGCGGGCCCGGTGATGGTGCTGACGATTGTCGGAGTCTGCCTGCTGCTGCATTTCGCTTTCGGACTGGCATGGGGGCCCTCGCTGCTGATCGGGGCGATACTGGCGCCGACCGATCCGGTCCTGGCCTCGCTGGTTCAGGTCAATGACGCCAAGGATGACGATCCGGTGCGGTTCGGACTCTCGGGCGAGGCAGGACTGAACGACGGCATCGCGTTCCCGTTCGTGATTCTGGGACTGCTGTTGTTGCAGCAAAACGGCAGTTTTGCCAGCGGTCTGGAGGACTGGATCCTCGAGCGCCTGCTGTGGGCCGTGCCCGCCGGACTGCTGACCGGTTACTGGATGGGCCGCGGCATTGGCCGCCTGACCTTGTTCATGCGCATCAAGAATGCCGACAGCACGTTTTCCCCCAACGATTACCTGGCGCTGGCGCTGATCGCACTGGCTTATGTCGTGGCCGAAACCATTGGCGGCTATGGGTTTCTCTCGGTGTTTGCCGCTGGCCTGGGCTTGCGCCAGGCCGAGGTCAAGACCAGCAGTGACGCCCACACGCCGGCCGAGCACCTGGTTCAAGCGGTGGTCGGTCATCAGAATGCCGAACCCCAAGCGGCCGTGCTCGGCAATGTGGACCACCTGGAGGACACGCAAGTCGCGGCCGGGATCATGATGGGCGACATGTTGTCGTTCGGCAGCCTGGTGGAACGGGCCATGGAAGTGTTTCTGGTCACCTTGCTCGGGGTTGTGCTGATCGCGCACTGGGACTGGCGGGCGCTGCTGGTCGCGTTGGTGCTGTTCGGGACGATTCGCCCGCTGACGGTCTGGCTGATGCCGTGGGGTTCGCTGCTCAATGGCCCGCAACGCTGGTTGATCGGCTGGTTCGGCATTCGCGGCATCGGGAGTTTTTACTACCTTTTCTATGCCTTGAACCACGATCTGGTGCCTTCAGTGGCAACGGTGTGTGCCGACCTGACGCTCTCGGTGGTCGCCCTGAGCATTCTGGTCCACGGCATCAGCACCCAGCCGCTGCTTGCCCGCTATGAACAGCGCAACCGCCGCGTCACTTCATCGCCAAAGCAATGATTTCCACCAGGTTGAGCTGGGTAAAAGGTTTCGACAAACGCGGCAGATGGGCGGCAAAGCCTTCCAGCCGCTCGGCATAACCGGTGGCGAGGATGATCGGCACACTCGGTCGCATGTTCCTGATGGCATTGGCCAGTTGCGCGCCACTCATCTGTGGCATGGCCATGTCGGTGATGACCAGATCGATATCCGGTTCACTGTCGAACAGTTCCAGTGCCCTGGCACCGCAAGCCGCACTGATGGTCCGGTGTCCGAGGTCCTCGAGCAGCAGGCTGGTGCTGGTCAACACCAGACTGTCATCGTCCACCACCAGTACACACAGGCGGGGCACTTCCATGGCCTGAGTTTGCGCTACCGGCTGAACCACCGAGCCCTGGGTGGCAACCGGCAACCACAACTCGGCCGTCGTCCCCTGATCCTTGTTGCTTTTGAGGATGAAGCGCCCACCCAATTGTTCGATAAAACCGTGGACCATCGACAACCCCAGGCCCGTACCTTTACCGACGCCCTTGGTGGTAAAGAACGGGTCCATCGCCGAGGCCAGCGTGGTTTCATCCATGCCCTCGCCGGTATCGGTCACATTCAGGCAAACGTAACGCCCCGGCGCAAGGGATGAAGTGGCGCTGTCGGTCACTTCATCGGTTCTGGCGCTGAAGATAATGGTCCCGCCATGGGGCATGGCGTCACGGGCATTGGTTGCCAGGTTCAGTACGGCCAGTTCCAGTTGATTGACGTCCGCCATCACCGGTTCAAGATCCTCGGGAAAGCGTACTTCGATGTTCACCGAAGGACCGAGGGAGCTGCGCAATAGCCCGGAAATGCCTTCCACCAATGCCGGTATCCGCACCGGTTCCGATTTGAGTTCCTGGCGTCGGGCAAACGCCAGCATGCGCTGGGTCAGGGAAACCCCGCGCAAGGCGCCTTGGGTGGCGTTGTCGATCAGGCGGGTTATTTTTGGATCGTCCGTCACCCGTTTACGCACGATTTCCAGATTGCCGAGGATCACCGTCAGCAGGTTGTTGAAGTCGTGGGCGATGCCGCCGCTGAGTTGGCCGATGGCCTGCATTTTCTGCGCCTGGAACAAGGCCTCCCGGGTTTGCTCCAGCGCCTGCTGCGCCTGGGTGACTTCAGTGATGTCCCGGGTAATCTTGGCAAAACCGAGCAAGGTGCCGGTGTCGCCCCGGATCGGATCGACAATGACATGGGCATGGAACCGCGTACCATCCTTGCGCACCCTCCAGCCCTGGTTTTCAAAGCGCCCTTCACGAATGGCGATGTCCAGCGTCCTTTGTGGTTCGCGGGCATCGCGATCCTCCGGGGTATAGAACATCGAAAAATGCTGGCCAATGACTTCTTCCGGCAAGTAACCCGTGATGCGCTGGGCGCCCAGGTTCCAGTTGCTCACGTGTCCGTCCGGCGAGAGCATATAGATCGCATAGTCAGTAACGCTCTGCACCAGCAGACGGAACTGCTGTTCGCTTTGCTTGAGGATTTCCTCGGCCATTTTGCGATCGGTCAGGTCCCGGGTGATCTTGGCAAACCCCAGCAATGTGCCCGACGGGTCGAGGATCGGGTCGATGACCACATGGGACCAGAAGTGTGTGCCGTCCTTGCGCACCTGCCACCCTTCTCCCTCGAAACGCCCTTCACGGATCGCCGTGTCCAGTGCCCGCAGGGGCAAGCCGGCACGGCGATCGTCATCGGTGTAGAAGCGCGAGAAATGCTCGCCGAGGATCTCGGCCTCCTCATACCCCTTGAAACGCCTGGCGCCGGCATTCCAGCTGGTAATGATGCCATCGGTATCGATCATGTAGATCGCGTAGTCGATCACCGCATCGATCAATAGCCGAAAACGACCGTCTTCGATGGCACTGGCCTTGGTTCGATCTTCGCTCATTGATCCCACCGCCTCATGGTTTCACTGGAGTATGGGTCATACCGGGATTTTGGAAAGCCCACCAACGCGGCAGCAATTGCTTGACCTTGCTCTCGCCAAAACGGTCGTCGATCAACATCACCACCCCTTGATCCTGTTGCGTACGGATGACCCGCCCAGCAGCCTGCACCACTTTCTGTACGCCGGGAAACAGATACGTGTAGTCGTAACCGGCGCCAAAAATGGCGGCCATGCGCCGCTTCAGTTGCTCGTTCACCGGATTGAGCTGCGCCAGCCCCAGGGTGGCGATAAATGCGCCGATCAGCCGGGCACCGGGCAAATCGATGCCTTCACCAAAGGCCCCGCCCAGCACCGCAAAGCCGACACCCTGGCCGTCGGCGTGGAACTGATCGAGAAACTGCTGACGTTGCGCTTCGCCCATGCCTCGGGACTGCGACCACAGACTGATGTGCGGATGCTTCTCGGCGAGTAACTGCGCCACCTGCTGCAAATAATCGAAGCTGCTGAAAAACGCCAGGTAATTGCCGGGACGTTTGCTGAACTGTCTGGCGATCAACTCCACGATCGGTTCAAGGGAGGACTGGCGATGCACGAACCGGGTGGAAATCTGATCGACGATGTGCACTTGCAGTTGATCGGCATGAAACGGCGACTCGACGTCAATGCACACCGTGTCCGCCGGTGTCCCCAGTAAATCGGCGTAATAGTGCCGGGGGCTGAGGGTCGCGGAAAACAGCACCGTGCTGCGCGCGGCGGTCAGGCGCGGGCGGATGAACCCGGCGGGGACCACATTGCGCAGGCACAACTGCGAGAGGTTGCGCTTGCGCTCGAGGTCACGCTTGCTGATGTCGAACAGGAACTGTTCATCGAACAATTCGGCCACCCGGCAAAAATGCAGCATGTCGAAGTAAAAACCCTGCAGTGCACTGTCCAGCCCTTGAGGGTGATCGTTCAGGTAATCACCGATGCTGGCGCTGCAAGACGACAGTGCCTGAAGGAGCTTTTCCGGCGCCTTGTCATAGGCCTGATAAGCACCGGTTTGCGCGCCATGCAGGGCATTCCACTCGCGGTTGACCCGCTGCATCGGCTTTTTCAGCGCTTCGGGTGCGGATTTGCGCACGCTGTTGAGGGTCCCTTGATCGAGGCTGGCGCTGTACATCTGCCGGCCGCGTTCCACCAGGTTATGGGCTTCGTCGACCAGCACCGCGACTTTCCAGTTGTTGGCCTGGGCCAGACCGAACAACAAGGCGCTGAAGTCGAAGTAATAGTTGTAGTCGGCAACCACCACGTCGGCCCAGCGCGCCATTTCCTGGCTCAGGTAATACGGACAGACATCGTGCGCCAGGGCGACCTCGCGCAAGGCGCTCTGGTCCAGCAGGCTCAATTGACTGGCCGCCTGCCGTGCGGCGGGCAGGCGATCGTAGAAACCCCGGGCCAATGGGCACGACTCACCATGGCAGGCTTTGTCCGGGTGTTCGCAGGCCTTGTCCCGGGCGATCATCTCCAGCACCCGCAACGGCGGCGCACCGGAGCTGGCAAGAATCACTTGTGCGGCGTCCAGGGCCAGTTTGCGTCCCGGGGTTTTCGCCGTGAGGAAGAACACTTTGTCCAGTTGCTGTGGCGCCAGCGCCTTGAGCATGGGGAACAAGGTGCCCAGGGTTTTGCCGATTCCGGTGGGTGCCTGGGCCATCAGGCAGCGCCCCGTGCTGATGGCCTTGAACACCGACTCGGCCAGGTGGCGCTGCCCCGGTCGAAAGTCGGCATGGGGAAACGCCAGACGCTGCGCCGCCCGATTGCGCCCCTCTCGATGGGCGACTTCCTGTTCGGCCCATTGCAGGAACCGCGCGCAATGCCATTCGAAGAATTGTTGCAACTCCATGGCGTCGAAAGGCTCGACCAGGCAGGTTTCCTTTTCGCTGACGATGTCGAAATACACCAGCGCCAGGTTGATTTGAGGCAGATCCAGTTTCCGGCACATCAACCAGCCGTAGATTTTCGCCTGGGCCCAATGCAACTGGCGGTGGTTGGACGGTTGCTTGCTCAAATCACCGCGGTAGGTCTTGACCTCTTCCAGGCAGTTTTGCCCGGGGGCATAGCCGTCCGCCCTGCCCTTGACCGTCAAGGTTCGATACTGGCCCTCCAGGGCGACTTCGCTTTGGTAACCCTCGCTGCGTCGCGATGCCACCGTACGGTGCCCGACAATGCCTTCCAGCGCGGTCGGTGACGGTGTGAAGCGCAGATCGAGGTCGCCGGCCTTGGCGGTGAACTCACACAGCGCCCGCACCGCAATGCTGTAGCTCAAGTGCCCGGCTCCGCCCATTGCACGTAGCACACGGCAATCGGCATCTGGTGTTCGTGGCAGAACTCCAGCCAACGCAACTGGTTGTCCTGCAGGCGATCTCCCGGGCCTTTGACTTCGATCATGCGGTAGGTCTTTTGCTGCGGCCAGAACTGGATCAGGTCCGGCATGCCGGCGCGATTGGCCTTGATGTCCAGCAACAAACGGTTGAACCAGTGCTTGAGGTGCTCGGCCGGGAGGCAATCCAGGGCTTGCGCCAGCAGTTCTTCGCTGAGCACGCTCCAGAACACGAAAGGCGACTGCACGCCCCACTTGGCGACATAACGTTCGCGGATGGTCTGCCGGTAGCGCCCGTCGTCGAGTTCGGCCAGGCACGCCTGAAACAGTTCGGCCCGACGGCGATGGAAGTCTTCGCTGAGCAAATCCACCGGCCCGCGCTGGAACGGGTGAAAAAACGCGCCCGGCAAGGGCGCAAAAATCGCCGGCCAGCACAACAAGCCGAACAACGAGTTGACCAGGCTGTTTTCGACGTAGTGCACCGGCGCCGAATCCTCAGCCAGATGCGCCTGAACATAAAACTCGACCGACACTGCGGGATCGACTCTTGGTAGTTGCAGGTCCAGACGCTGCATTTCCCGAGGCGCTGCCCGCTTGATGGGCGGCCCGCCGAGCTTGCGCCGCAGGCGCGGCAGCACACGGAGCAGCTGTTGTTGTTCGGCGGCGCTCTCCGGCGCCTGTTCGGCCTCTGCGGCCAGCTCCAGCGCCAACTCAAACTCGCCACTGCGTTCCAGCACGCGAATCAGCCGCGAACGCGCGCCCGGATAGGCACATTCGCGGTAGAGGTGCAGGGCCATGGCGAAATCCGCGATGCGTTCGCAATACTGGCCCATCTGGAACAGCAGCTTGCCGCGCCGCCGTTGCAACCATGGGTTGTCCAGCACCAGCCCCTTGATGCGCTCGACCACATCTTCCAGCGCTTCACCGGCCTCGAATTGTTGCTGGTACGCGTGCAGGAGGACACAGGCATCCACGTCTTCGCGGCTGCGCAAGCCACGGGACTCGGCACAGAATTCGACTTTTTCGTAGGTATAAATGCCCAGGTCAGCCAACACAAACTCCGACCAGTCCTGGTACAGGTTGCCGAAGAACATCAGGCGCAGGCGATCGCACAACGCCATGATGGTCAGGCTGAACAGGCGCTCATCCAGCCACGGGCACCAGTCATTGAAGCTCTGCGTCTGGGGAAATTGCGCGCTCAGCCTCGGCAACCAGTCGGTTTTCTTGCCTTTGGGTTGATCGATGGCAGCGGCAAAGGTCTGGAGGATCTCTGCCTTGAGCAGCACCTCGAACAGTTCGTCGATGGCGATGGGCATTTGCCCGTCGACCCAACCCAGTTCAAGCAACGGGCCGACGGCTGTGCCGATATCGCCGATTTCGTCGTAATGCAGCTTGTTCGCCCTGAAATGAACGCCCTTGCGCATGACCATTCTGACCAGCAGTGCCTGCGATTCACGGGGTAACCCCTTGAACGCATGAATGAAATGCTGCTCTTCGACGCTCAACACATCGCCAGAGCGCTGCTCAAGCCAATCAAGCACTTGCATGAAGTTGTTCAGGTAATAGAACGGATCGTCGAGGGGATTTGCAGTCACAGGGAAATGGGCCATGGCGAGCGAGTACTGGTTATGCGTACAGATACCAGTTCCGCCCTGCCCGGTGCAATCGGAAAAGGATAAATGGCGCTGTACGGAAAATTTCCCGGGCAGTAGAACTTTCTGCCCCCCGGCGGCACCAACCGCCATAGAGGTGCAGTGACAGCCATCGAATTGATGGCGCTGCTTCAGAACCTATGGAGGTGATTATGGATATCAAGACTTTGGGCTTGCCCCTGGCGGTAGCGGCCCTGCTGACGCTGGCCGGTTGCTCGACGCCAACGGTGGTGACGCTGCAGAACGGCACTCAATACCTGACCAAAGACATGCCGAAAACCAAAACCAGCGACGGGTTCTTCGAGTTTGAGGACATTTCGGGTGCGAAGGTCAAAGTCAGGGCCGATGACGTGGCGACGATTCGCCAGGAAGACTAACGTTTCTCCTGGCACGATGTGGCAGGTTTCGAGCACTGCTTTACACTCGACAGACCCCGTGCGACCGAATGACTGTGCAACGCTTCGACACGATGCGTTGCAATACGGGCATCACGTAAAGATTCTCAGGTGACGTCGAAATGAAAATGGTCACGCCACTTCTGGCCTCTCTGCTCGCCGTCAGCGCGTGCGTGACTGCGAGCGTGTGTGACGCTGCCACAAAGGCAAAGGCAAAACCGAAGCCCTTGCCAACTTACAAAACCAGTTTCGATTGCGCCTCGCCCCAGGCCTCCGCCGAAAAGCTCATCTGTCATGACGCCCAACTGGCGCGCATGGACCTGGAACTCAATCGTCTTTATCTCCTGGCGCTCACGGATGAACATTCCGTGCCGCGCCCGGATAAAGTCGAGATTGATCAGCGGTTCTGGATTGAGTCCCGTAACCAGTGTGGTGGCGGGACTCAAGCCAAGGCGTGCTTCGTGCGAAGTTATGCCGAGCGTGCGTTCCAACTGCGCCAAGGTTCGGCCATTGCGAGAACCAAGGACCCAAGCAGACTCTCGGAAGGCCCGTTGGCTTATCGTTGCGCAGGGTTTAACGCATTGATTGCCGCTACCTTCTTTACGGTCGAACCGGGCGTGGTGTTCCTGAAATGGGCCAACACCTCGGTTACGCTGAACCAGGTGCCGAGCAATTCCGGAACCCAGTACACGGGCAAGGATTACAAAGGCAACTACAGCTTCTGGCAAATCGGCGATGACGTGTTTTTCCAGATACCCGGTTCAGGGCAGATGAGTTGCGCAGGCGAGCCGGTCGGCTGAGGACGATGGCATCGGGACGTCCTGTCCCGATGGCCGCTCACCGCTTCAACTGCCGGTGCGAATCTTGTTCCACACTCGCGTACGCCCCCGATCGATATTCAGAGGCATGGCCTCCAGCGCAAACAGCTTGCCCATCATTTCAGGACTTGGGTAAACCTTGGTTTCAGGGTTGCGGTGTTCTTGAATTGCGTGATGCTCATGGGAGTACCTGTCGATGTAGAGACGCTGTTCAGTGCATGAAACCTTCCATGAAACCGGCCACCCCGCTGGCCAGCTTGCGCCGCCAGGGCGCGGTCGCGGGGTTGGCCAGAGTCTGGTCCTCATGGACAAAGCTGCGGATGATTGCGTTGTAGCCGAGCCAACGGATGGGTTCCGGCTCCCAGGCCCTGAGCGCGTCGAGGCCGCGCTGGGGGATGACCCACGGCTGGCGCACCAGATCGGTGTCGCGGCCCAGGATCAGGTCAGCCAGCGTGCGGCCTCCCAGGTTGCTGGCACCAATACCCTCCCCGCCATAGCCGCCCGACAGGGCAATGCCGTTGGCCCGATCGCAAAGCATGTGCGGCTGGAAATGCCGGGACATGCCCAGGTTGCCGCCCCAGGAATGGGTGATCTGCACGTTCTTCAACTGCGGGAACAGCTCGCCGAACAGGTAGCGCCGCAGGTGTATTTCGTCAGTGGTCAGGTCGAAGTCGTGGCGCAGTTTGCCGGCGAACTGGTACCCGCCACGGGCGCCAAAGATCAGTCGGTTGTCAGCGGTGCGCTGACCGTAGGTGACCTGGCGACTGGCCTCGCTGAACGCCTGGCCGCGGCTCAGGCCGATTTCGTCCCAGGTGGCCGCCGACAATGGCTCGGTCGCGACGATCAGGCTCTGCACCGGCATCTGATAACGCCCCAGCGGCGGCAAGGTGACGGAGTAGCCTTCTACCGCCGGCACCACCCAGCGACTGCGCACCGACGCTTTCGCCGTGCGCAGGCTGCCGGACTGCCAATGGGTGACCGGGCTGCTTTCATAGATTTTGACCCCCAGGCGCTCCACTGCCCGGGCCAGCCCTCGGACCAGCCTGGCCGGGTGAATGGTCGCCACGTGCGGCGCGTAGATTGCGCCGTAGGGTTTGGCGACGCGGATCTGCTGCGCCAGTTGTTCCGGGGTCAGCCAGCGATAGTGGCTGTCGTTGAGGCCCTGGCGGTGGAGATCGTCCAGGTAGTGGCGAAGGCTGGCCTCCTGCTCCGGATAGCGCGCAGCGCAGTACAGCACTCCGCCTTTACGGTAATCGCAGTCGATCCCCTCACGTTCGAGGACAATCTCCACTTCGTCTGGAATGCTGTGCAACAAATCGTAAGAGGCACGGCGCTCTTGCGCCGGCAGGTCTGCCAGCAGGCGATCTTCACCCAGCAAGTTGCCCATCAGCCAGCCGCCATTGCGCCCCGACGCGCCGAAACCGGCGGTCTGCGCTTCGACAATCGCAATGCTCAGGTCCGGTTTGTGCTGCTTGAGGTAGTACGCGGTCCAGAGACCGGTGTAGCCCGCGCCGATGATTGCCGCGTCGACATCCAGGTCCCGCTCCAGCGCCGGACGCGCCAACAAAGGCTCGTCGAGCTGGTCCATCCACAAACTGATAGTGCGCCACGCCGGCATGCAAGACTCCGCCACTCAAACTTCAATGGCGTCGATCCTAGTGCGTGGGCTCAGGCGCTGTCTTGCGCGCGTGCACGCAAAGAAATTTGTTTGACGTAGGCCTTGGGTGACTGGCCGGTGTGCTGGCGGAAACAGCTGTAGAACGCTGACAGCGAATTGAATCCGGCAGCGAACGCCAGCTCATCGATACGCACAGGCGGTGTGGCGTCATCCAGCGCCACGAGCAAGTGTTGCAGGCGTGCCTGGTTGACGTAGCGGTAGAAGCTCTGGCCCAGCACCTGATTCAACAGATAGGAAATCTGATTGCGGCTGTACCCGCACTCCTTCGCCACCTGTTGCAGATCAAGCTCCGGGGCAAGATACGGCTGTTGGCGCTGGAAATACTGCTGCAGGTCATCGGCCATGAAGCTCAATTGGCGAGGCGACAGGCCGAGCCGGCTGACCGCCGGGCGCTGGTTACTGGAAGTTTTGCTGCCGGGTTGTTCATGCACCAACGAGGCATATTCATTGACCCGCCAGATCAGCCCGTTCTTGACGGTGATCGCTTCACTGGCGCGCAACGACACCAGCCCTTCACCGCCGCGCAAGGTGATGCGGTATTGAATGAACGCGGTGTTGCCGTCCAGTCGAATGCGGTCAGAGTGCTCCAGCGCTTCGTCCGGATCCCGGGGCATGCTGCTACGCACGTATTCGCGTAATTCGGCCTGGCCCATGACCCGGTTCTGGAAAAAGTCGTTGTACTGGACTTCGGGGTGATAGAGCGCCATGACGCCGTCCAGATCCCGGTGCTTCCAGCGCAAGTGATAGCGCATGACCGTCTCGCCCGTGGCCTGGGTTTGCAACGGGCCATCATCATCGGCGTGCATTGAAAATCTCGACGGAAAAAACCGAGCTTGCCCAACTTGCGCCTTGTCTTCAACGACTAAACGGATGAAGGCTTTTGAGCGCAAATGCGAACGAAGCGTGACCTGAATCAAAAAAATGGCGGCAATCGCCAAATGAACTGAAAAATCCACATTCTTTTTACATTCGGATGCTACTTTTAAACACTGTCACTGGTTGAACCAATGAAGGTTCTTCCCTCCTACCATGAGCTAAGGGAAGCGCTCGATAATGAAGGCGGGTAACACATGAATAGAGGGTTCAGTAAGGTCACGTTTCCAAACGCCTGCCAGCTGATGCGCTGGCATTTTCATCCCATGGGTTTCGAGGCGAGCATGGACGCCCCGGGCAGCATGATTGCCCGTCTTTTTGATCGTGCCACTGGCGAGACCATGATCGCCATTGCCGGTATTCCTTGCGCCACCGTCATGAATGCCGCGGATGTAGAACTGATAATCGAAGCGGTGGAGGATGAACTTCAAGCCTTTGTACCACCGGAGGCCTTCAAGAGTTATGCCTGAAGGCTCAGTTATTAAAAGGCCCACTTTGAGTGGGCTTTTTGTTGAACGCCACTCCCTGTAGGAGCGAGCTTGCTCGCGATGGTCGTTAACGATAATGCGTATTTACTGGCTAAACGCGGCGCTCTTGAGTCCTTCGTCGGAACGCCGCCCGGAGCAAGCTCGCTCCTACAAAGTCTCGATTCAGAAGTCAGACGGTGATTTGGCTTACACGATGATCGACAAAGAACGCCTTGCCCTTGCCCACCCGGTCGGAGGCCTTGGGCATGTTCGCAGCCTGGGTGTCTTGCGCATCGACGTACCAGTAGCAATGGCTGACGGCGCGGGTAATACCCACGTAGGCCAGCCGCAGGATCTCGTCCTTCTGGGCGTTGTCGTAGGGTTCGCTGTCACCGGCCTTGCCCAGGCCCGCCATCCGGTAAACCTGATTCTTGTAGGGCGAGCTGGTCAGGTGCTGGCAGTCGCCCAGCAGAAACACCGCATCGGCCTGGAGGCCCTTGGCACTGTGATACGTCAGTTGCTTGAGCCTGCGAGCCTCATACGGCAAGCTAGAATCAACATTAACTACAGACTGAATATGTTCTTCTATCAATGACTTATCGCTACTTTTTCGATAAAGCATCAAGATCGAATCGCCCTTTCGGTAATGTTCCATCAGGCGCTGGGCCATGCCCTGGTCATCACGATCAAGGACGTTCACCGGCAGCAATGCCTTGGGTTCACCGCTAGCCTTGGCTTTCTTCCCGGCAATCGCCGGTGCTGCACGCACGATGTGTTCGGCGGCATCGATGATGTGCTGGTGGCTGCGATAGTTGTCGCTGAGCATGACCTTGGTGGTGCTCGGCGACGGGAACTCCTTGTTGAACTCCATGAAGTAGGTCGGCGAACTGCCGCGCCAACCATAGATGGACTGCCAGTCATCGCCCACACAGAGCAGCGAGGAACGCTGGGCGCCGCGTCCGACATGCATGGCCGGCCCGCGACTGCGGATCTCTGCCAGGCTGGCCCTGATCCAGGAGACGATTTGCGGCGAGACATCCTGAAACTCGTCGATCATCAGGTGTGACAACGGTCGCAGCAGATCATCGCTGAGCAGTTTGAGATTCTCCGGCGAATGCTCGCTGAACAGGGCAAACATCCGGTTGTAAGTCATGATCGGCGGTTTCTGATCGAGCAAGTGATCTTCCAGCGCCCGCCAGTAAAGGCTCAAGGCCTCGAAGAAGAACCGGTCGGGATCGTCCTTGGCGAAACTCATCTGGCCGACGGCACTCGGCACGTCCAGCCCAAGATTTTCGATGAACCCGGCGGCGGCGACAAAGCAATCGAGCAACGGCGCGGAGGCGAGCTCGCCCTTGACCTTGTAATCGAAGCCCGGCCCGGCGCTGGCATCGCCCGCCAGCGAGGCCAAAACACGTTTCGATGATTCGTAGCTATCCAGCCATATCAATGGCTTACGACAGAAAGCTTGAAACAGGGTGCGCTTGACTGCCCACTCTGCGCGCACCGACAGCTTGGCGTTTGGTCGCGTGACCTGCGGGTTTTCCCGAGGGTCGAACCCCAGCACCACCCAGGCATCCAGGGACGGGATGTAGCCGTGACTATGAAATTTCGAACCGTTGATATCGAACGACTGGCGATTCGGCTCAATCCCCTTGATGGGCCAGGCACCGGCGCGAAACCACAGGTCCTCAATGGCGTCGCACAGTTCTTCATCGCGCTTGGCCGCCAGTTCGGTAACACCCATGCGTTTCTGCACATCCGGGTGATCCCGCTCCAGCTCCCTGAGTTGCAAGGCGTGCCGGGACAATGGCTTGATCAGCTCACGAAAACGCTCATCCTCATTGTGCAGACGGTGATAGCAGGCGTTGAGCTGTTGGCGTTGAGCGTCGTTGATCCGCAGATCGAACGGATTGCTGTCGACCTCCTCGTCACCCTGCGCAGCCCGCAGGCTGAGGTTCTCGAATGCCTGCAAACGCTCGAAACCCGGAAGACTGCGGACCATCGGCAGGATCCGCGAGTGAAAGGTGCGCACCAGGTCCCGCGCTTCCTTGAAACTGATCACGCGGCCCCAGAGCGCAAACAGTTCGATCAGCTTATTGATGAAGTCCTTGCGCGACTCACGAGTGAAGGTCACCACCGTCATCGAACTCAGCTCGAAGCCCAGGTAATGGGTCAACAGCAAGATACGCAGCACCAGCGTGGTCGATTTGCCGGCACCGGCGCCCGCGATCACCGAGGTGGATGGCGTGTCGCTGAAAATCATTTTCCACTGGGCGGCGCTGGGTTGGGCATGGGCTGGCAACAACCGGGCGACATCCGCCTTCATGCGCTTCTTCAATTCGGCGTTCAACGGCAGGCGCCAATCGTCGAACAACAGGTCATCGACATTCGGTGGCCGGTGTTCGGTGGCGCGCGAGTCGCGGATCAGCAGGACCTGCCGACCCTCCTCCAGCCCCTCGAGCTTGCCTTCCTTGTAGCCGTAATCGACCCCGGCGCTGTGACCGCTGCGAAAACCGTCGGCCTGGCCATGCAACCACGACGCACGATGCTGTGCGTGCAGGCGGGTCAGGCTGTAACCGAAGAATCGGGCGAGCAATCGCTTGATCAACGGCATCTCGGCCAAGGGGCGAAGTTCGGGAGGAAGATCGGGGGTGTGTTGCGGCACGCGGACTGACTCCAGGGTGTGAGGCTGTTGAGCGCTATGGTGTCTGCATTTGCTCTCGAGTTCTAGTGAATTGCTTATGACTCATTGGCTTATGCGATGAAGTGAAGGCTGGATGAGAAACTTCCGAGTTCGTTTTATATCAATGTATTCGATGGGAATGCTGCATTTTTTACGCTTTTTATCGATTGTTGCCTGTTGGATGATGGCCGTCATCACTCACCGGTCTCGCTTCGTGGCTCAGGCGCCTTGCCCCATGACGAACCTTTTCTGGAGACGATCATGCTTGAACTCAGACCTTTCAACTCGCTCGGCGGCGCTCACCACGGCTGGCTGGATGCTCACCATCATTTTTCGTTCGCCGAGTACTACGATCCCAAGCGCATGAACTGGGGCAACCTGCGGGTCTGGAATGACGACGTGATCGCCCCCGGCACCGGTTTCCCGCAACACCCGCACCGGGACATGGAAATCATCACCTATGTCCGCGAAGGCGCCATCACCCACCAGGACAACCTTGGCAACAAGGGGCGCACCGAAGCGGGCGACGTCCAGGTCATGAGTGCCGGTACCGGGATCGCCCACAGCGAGTACAACCTGGAGGCGACGCCAACCAGGATTTTCCAGATCTGGATCATCCCGAATGAGTCCGGCCTGGCCCCTTCCTGGGGCGCCAAGCCGTTCCCGAAAGGCAACCGCGAAGGTTTTGTCACCCTGGCCAGTGGCAAGGAAGGCGACGACCAGAGTTTGCGCATCCGCGCCGATGCCCGGCTGGTAGCGGCCAATCTGAAGGCCGGCGAGTCTGCCGAATACCATTTGGACAACGGTCGTCGTGCTTACCTGGTGCCGGCCACCGGGGTCATTGAAGTCAATGGGTTGCGTGCACAAGCTCGAGATGGTGTCGCGGTTGCCGATGAGCAAGTGCTGCGGGTGACGGCCATCGAGGACAGCGAGATTGTTCTTGTGGATCTGGCCTGATCGGGCAGATCGCGGATAAAAAAATGGGGCGGCCATGTTGGTCGCCCCATTTTTTCGGTGCCTGTTCAAATGTCTTCGCTGGCAAGCCAGCTCCTACATGGGGAATGCGGTCCAATGTAGGAGCGAGCC
>NZ_JBFUID010000094.1:0-16287 GCF_056402055.1 Pseudomonas sp. P4_C4
GCGTCCGCGTCCCCTAGGGGACTCGAACCCCTGTTACCGCCGTGAAAGGGCGGTGTCCTAGGCCACTAGACGAAGGGGACGCAAACCCTTCTATACAACWGATCARYGCTGAGWGYTGATCGMTTCAAGRCCGGTGTGGCCAGRCCTTGAASTGTAAATTGGTGGAGCTARRCGGGATCGAACCGYYGACCTCYTGCATGCCATGCARGCGCTCTCCCAGCTGAGCTATAGCCCCTCATCGTTGATGTCATCGCTGAGGACGGGGCGAATCTTAAGGGTGTATCGAAAGCCTGTCAAACTTATTTTTCAAAAAATTTAAAATTTTTTGCCGACATAACAATCACTTACCGCCCTCCCCCGGAAAATCCGGGAGGTTTGCAACCAACGCAGACCTGTAGGAGCTGGCGCAGCCTGCGATCTTTTGGCTTTGCTTTTTGAAAACAAGATCAAAAGATCGCAGCCTTCGGCAGCTCCTACAGTAGACCGCAAGCGCTTAAGCGATAGCGCCCAACAGCTTTTCCCACTCTTTGTTTTCTTTCTTCGACACACCGCCCAGCAGGTCGATCGCTTGGCGCAGACGGAAACGGGTCAGGTCCGGCCCGAGGATTTCCATCGCATCGAGCACCGACACCGAACTGGCCTGGCCGGTGATCGCAGCGAACATCAGCGGCATGGCATCACGCAGCTTCAGCTCCAGGGACTCGACCACCGCCTGAATGGTTGCGGTGATGCTGTCCTTCTCCCACTGACGCAGGCTTTCGAGCTTCCACAGGATCAACTGCATCAACTGGCGGACCTGATCGCCCGACAGCTTCTTGGATTCGAACAGCCTGGCATCGGGGTTCACGCCACCGGCAAAGAAGAACCCGGCCAGCGGTGCCACCTGGCTGAAGGTTTCGACGCGGCCCTGCACGTGCGGTGCGATCTTCATCATGTAATCGGAATTGAACGCCCACTTCTGCACGCGCGCAGCGAACTCTTCCACCGGCAGGTCACGCAGCCACTGACCGTTGAGCCAGGACAGTTTCTCGATGTCAAAGATCGGCCCGCCGAGGGACACGCGCTTCAGATCGAAGTTGTCGACCATTTCCTGCAACGAGAACTTCTCGCGCTCGTCCGGCATCGACCAGCCCATGCGGCCCAGGTAGTTGAGCATCGCTTCGGGCATGAAGCCCATGCGCTCGTAGAACGTCACCGAAGTCGGGTTCTTGCGCTTGGACAGCTTGCTTTTGTCCGGGTTACGCAGCAGCGGCATGTAGCACAGCTCCGGTTGTTCCCAGCCGAAGTACTCGTAAAGCAGGATCAGCTTCGGTGCCGATGGCAGCCACTCTTCGCCGCGCAAGACATGGGTGATGCCCATCAGGTGATCGTCGACCACGTTGGCCAGGAAGTACGTCGGCAGGCCGTCGGTCTTCATCAGGACTTGCATGTCCATGCGGTCCCACGGGATTTCAACGTCACCGCGCAGCATGTCCGGCACCACGCAGACGCCTTCGCTCGGCACCTTCATGCGGATAACGTGGGGCTCACCAGCGGCCAGGCGACGGGCGACTTCTTCCTTGGACAGCAGCAGCGCGCGGCCGTCGTAGCGCGGGGTTTCGCCACGGGCCATCTGCTCGGCGCGCATCTGGTCCAGTTCTTCGGCGGTGCAGAAGCACGGGAACGCATGGCCCAGGTCGACCAGTTGCTGGCAATACTTCTGATAAATATCGCCGCGCTCGCTTTGACGGTATGGACCGTGCGGGCCGCCGACGTCAGGGCCTTCGCTCCATTCGATGCCGAGCCAGCGCAAGGCGTCGAAAATCTGCTGTTCGGACTCGCGGGTCGAACGCAGTTGGTCGGTGTCTTCGATCCGCAGGATGAACTCACCGCCGTGCTGCTTGGCAAAGCAGTAGTTGAACAAGGCGATGTAAGCGGTACCTACGTGGGGATCCCCGGTAGGCGATGGCGCGATGCGAGTGCGGACGGTGGTCATGGCATGTCTCGAAAAGAAAAAAGCAAAGTTCAAACAAGGCGCGAATGGTAACAGGCGACACCCGCCCGGCTCCAGCGAACAGGGCATTTAAGCCAAGGTTGCGGCTGTAACACCCGTATGCCGCGGATATCGGCCGACGGCATTTACCGTTTATCGGCTGTATGCCAGATTCACCTGCTGATAACTTCCCTTACAATTTCTCGACTACAGTTTTCCCCATGCCTGCCCAACTCAAGCGTCGCCTGTCCTTTTTCCTGCTGATCATCCTGTTGATTGCCGGGGGCCTGTTTGCCCACTGGTTTTTAAAGGGGCGCTTTTATGAAAGCACCGACAACGCTTATGTCCAGGGCGAGATCACCCGTGTGTCGAGCCAATTGGGCGCGCGTATCGATCAGGTGCTGGTGCAGGACAACCAGCATGTCGAGAAAGGCCAGTTGCTGGTCAAACTCGAAGGCGACGACTTCCGCCTCGCTGTCGACCGCGCCAATGCCGCCCTGGCCACCCGCCAGGCCGAGCGCCTGCAAGCCCAGAGCAAACTGACCCAGCAGGCCAGCCTGATTGCCGCCAGCGAAGCGCAAGTCGCGTCCAGCCAGGTCAGCCTGGGCCGTTCGCAGATCGACCTGACCCGCGCCGAGACCTTGCGCAAACCCGGTTATGTCTCGGAAGAACGGGTGACCACCCTCTCCGCCGAATCCCACATTRCCCGCTCGCAAGTGGCCAAGGCCCAGGCCGACGCGCAAAGTCAGCGCCAGCAGGTCAATGCACTGACCGCCGAGATCAAACGCCTCGACGCGCAGATCGCCAACGCCAGGACCGACCTCGCCCAGGCAGAACTGAACCTGACCCGCAGCGAAATCCACGCACCTATCAGCGGCCTGATCGGCCAGCGTGCAGCCCGCGAAGGCCAATACGTGCAGGCCGGCGCTTACCTGTTATCGATCGTGCCGGATGAAGACATCTGGATTCAGGCCAATTTCAAGGAAACCCAGATCGGCCACATGCAGCCCGGCCAGAAAGCCGAGCTGACCTTCGACGCCTACAGCGACACCCCTATCGAAGCCCGGGTCGACAGCCTGTTCGCCGCCTCGGGTGCGCAGTTCAGCCTGTTGCCGCCGGACAATGCCACGGGCAACTTCACCAAGGTCGTACAACGGATTCCGGTAAAACTGACCTTCGCCGCGGACAACCCGTTGCGCGGCAAGATTCGTCCGGGCATGTCAGTGACCGCCAAGGTGAACATCAAGGACGCGCCTGAAGATGTCACCAGCAAAGTGAGCAGCAAAGACGCCGCTGACAATGGCCGGTGATCAACTGATCCGCCCGATCGGCGAACCGACCCGGCGGGACTGGATTGCGGTGATGAGCGTGATGCTCGGCGCCTTCATGGCGGTGCTGGACATCCAGATCACCAACTCCTCGCTCAAGGACATCCAGGGCGCGCTGTCGGCGACCCTGGAAGAAGGTTCGTGGATCTCCACCTCGTACCTGGTGGCGGAAATCATCATGATCCCGCTCACCGCCTGGCTGGTGCAGTTGCTGTCGGCGCGACGGCTTGCCGTGTGGGTGTCCCTCGGGTTTCTAGCGGCCTCCCTGCTCTGCTCCATGGCCTGGAGCCTGGAAAGCATGATCATGTTTCGCGCCTTGCAGGGCTTTACCGGCGGCGCGCTGATCCCGCTGGCATTCACCCTGACCCTGATCAAACTCCCGGAACACCACCGCGCCAAGGGCATGGCCATGTTCGCCATGACCGCCACCTTCGCCCCCTCCATCGGCCCGACCCTCGGCGGCTGGCTGACGGAAAACTGGGGCTGGGAATACATCTTCTACATCAACGTCCCGCCCGGCCTGATCATGATCGCCGGCCTGATGTACGGCCTGGAGAAGAAAGAAGCGCACTGGGAGTTGCTGAAAAGCACCGACTACGCCGGCATTCTCACACTCGGCGTCGGGCTTGGTTGTTTGCAGGTTTTTCTGGAGGAAGGCCATCGCAAGGACTGGCTGGAGTCGAACCTGATCGTGACCCTGGGCAGCATCGCGCTGGTCAGCCTGATCACCTTTGTGATCGTGCAGTTTTCCAAACCCAATCCGCTGATCAATCTCGGCATCCTCGGCAACCGCAACTTCGGGCTATCCAGTATTTCCAGCGTCGGAATGGGGGTCGGGTTGTACGGCTCGATCTACCTGCTGCCGCTGTACCTGGCGCAGATCCAGAACTACAACGCCCTGCAGATTGGCGAAGTGATCATGTGGATGGGCGTGCCGCAGCTGTTTCTGATCCCGCTGGTGCCCAAGCTGATGAAGTTCGTCTCGCCAAAATGGCTGTGCACGCTGGGCTTCGGGCTATTCGGGTTGGCGAGCTTCTCTTCGGGCGTGCTGAACCCGGACTTTGCCGGGCCACAGTTCAATCAGATCCAGATCATCCGCGCCCTGGGCCAGCCGCTGATCATGGTCACCATCTCGCTGATCGCGACCGCCTACATCCTGCCCCAGGATGCGGGATCGGCATCGAGCCTGTTCAACATCCTGCGCAACCTCGGCGGGGCCATCGGCATCGCCCTGCTCGCCACGCTACTGGATGCGCGGACCAAGGTTTACTTTGACTACTTGCGTGAGTCGATCGTGCCGAGCAATCCGCAGGTGGCCGAGCGCATTACCTCGTTGACCGACCGACTGGGCAGTGAAACGGCGGCACTGGGCAAACTCAGCGAGATCGCGCATCAACAGGCGTCGATCATGGCCTATAACGATGCGTTTCATTTTGTCGGGATCGCGCTGGGGATCAGCATGCTGGCGGTGTTGCTGACCAGGAAATTGCCGGAGGGGTTGAAGGCTGGCGAGGCTCACTAGTTGATATTTACTGCGCCCTGACTGGCCTCATCGCGAGCAAGCTCGCTCCCACAGGGTTCAGTGTGATCCCTGTGGGAGCGAGCWTGCTCGCGATGAGGCCAGTTCAGACACTACAAATCAAACAGTGATCAACCGCTCGCGCAACTTGGTAATCTCGTCGCGCATCTGCGCCGCTGCTTCAAACTCCAGATCACGCGCCAACGCATACATCTTCTCTTCCAGGGCTTTGATACGCTTGGCGATCTCGCCCGGCGAGCGCAATTCCGCTTCGTATCGGGCGTTTTCCTCGGCGGCCTTGGCCATGCCTTTGCGCTTCTTGCTGCGCGAACCGGGCACGGTGGCGCCTTCCATGATGTCGGCAACGTCCTTGAACACGCCTTTGGGCGTGATGCCATTGGCCAGGTTGAAGGCGATCTGCTTGTCGCGACGACGCTCGGTTTCACCGATCGCCCGTTCCATGGATCCGGTAATGCGGTCGGCATAGAGAATCGCCCGGCCATTGAGGTTACGTGCCGCGCGCCCAATGGTCTGGATCAGCGAGCGCTCGGACCGCAGGAAGCCTTCCTTGTCGGCATCGAGGATCGCTACCAGCGAGACTTCCGGCATGTCCAGGCCTTCACGCAACAGGTTGATGCCCACCAGCACATCGAAGGTGCCGAGGCGCAGGTCGCGGATGATCTCGACCCGCTCCACGGTGTCGATGTCCGAGTGCAGATAACGCACGCGCACGCCGTGATCCGCCAGGTAATCGGTCAAATCCTCGGCCATGCGCTTGGTCAGCGTGGTGACGAGCACCCGCTCCTCGACTGCGACGCGCTTGCTGATTTCCGACAGCAAGTCGTCGACCTGGGTCAGTGCCGGGCGAATCTCGATTTGTGGGTCCACCAGCCCGGTCGGGCGCACCACCATGTCAATGACGCGCCCGGCGTGTTCGGCTTCGTAGTTGCCCGGGGTCGCCGAGACGAAAATCGTCTGTGGGCTGATGCTTTCCCACTCATCGAAACGCATCGGCCGGTTGTCCAGGGCCGAAGGCAGGCGGAAACCGTATTCGACCAGGGTTTCCTTGCGCGAGCGGTCGCCCTTGTACATGGCGCCAACCTGCGGAACGCTGACGTGGGACTCATCGATCACCAGCAAGGCATCGGCCGGCAGGTAATCGTAAAGGGTTGGTGGCGCCGCGCCGGCTTCACGACCGGACAGATAGCGCGAGTAGTTTTCGATGCCGTTGCAGTAACCCAGTTCGAGGATCATCTCCAGGTCGAAACGGGTGCGCTGCTCCAGGCGCTGGGCTTCCACCAGTTTGTTGTTGGAGCGCAAGTATTCCAGGCGCTCCTGCAACTCGACCTTGATCCCTTCGACCGCGCCCATCAGGGTTTCCCGTGGCGTCACGTAGTGGCTCTTCGGGTAGAAGGTGAAACGCGGCAGTTTGCGAATGACTTCGCCGGTCAGCGGATCGAACGCCGACAGGCTTTCCACTTCATCGTCGAACAGCTCGATGCGGATCGCCTCGAAATCGGATTCCGCCGGGTGGATATCGATCACATCGCCACGCACGCGGAAGGTCGCGCGGGCAAAATCCATGTCGTTGCGGGTGTATTGCAGGTCCGCCAGGCGTCGCAGCAATTCACGCTGATCGAGCCGGTCGCCGCGATCCACGTGCAACACCATTTTCAAATAGGTTTCCGGGCTGCCCAGGCCGTAGATGCAGGACACCGTGGTGACGATGATCGCGTCCTTGCGCTCAAGCAATGCCTTGGTCGCCGACAAACGCATCTGTTCGATGTGGTCGTTGATCGAGGCGTCTTTCTCGATGAAGGTGTCCGACGACGGCACATAGGCTTCGGGCTGGTAGTAGTCGTAGTAGGAAACGAAATACTCCACCGCGTTGTTCGGGAAGAACGCCTTGAACTCACCGTACAACTGCGCCGCCAGGGTCTTGTTCGGCGCCAGCACCAGAGTTGGGCGCTGCACCTGGGCGATCACATTGGCGATGCTGAAGGTCTTGCCCGAGCCGGTCACACCGAGCAGCGTCTGGTGCGCCAGCCCGGCCTCGATACCCTCGACCATCAGGCGGATGGCTTCCGGCTGATCGCCGGCGGGCTCGAAACGGGTGACTAGCTGGAATTCAGACATGAAATACCTCTGGATCACTCTTGCCGGCAAAACCGGCACGAACGAGAAAGACCGCAAACGACCGATGTCGCCCGAGAAAAAAAACTGGATTGTGCTCAATGTGGAGCCGATTGCCAGCGCTTTCAAGGCAAACGTCCTACATCCGGTAAAGTCTCCGACACGACCAATCGACTAACGGTCGAAAAATAATCGGAAAAACTTAACCGAAAAGCCGAATCGCCTGTCGCCAGCAATCGCCGATGGCCTCTATACTAGCTCCCCGTTTGTGCACCGCTCTAGTGCATTCGGCTGGAGCGCGACACGTCCCTCCACTCTCCATTCAGAGCCGCCGCAATAATGAGCCTGTTCTCCGCTGTCGAAATGGCACCACGCGATCCAATCCTGGGCCTCAACGAAGCATTCAACGCCGATACCCGTACCAACAAGGTCAACCTGGGGGTCGGTGTTTACTGCAACGAGGAGGGGCGAATTCCACTCCTGCGCGCCGTTGTCGAAGCCGAAACCATTCGCGCCGCTCAACACCTTTCCCGTGGCTACCTGCCAATCGACGGCATCGCCGCCTACGACCAGGCCGTGCAGAAATTGCTGTTCGGCAATGACTCGCCGCTGATCGCCGCTGGCCGCGTCATCACCACCCAGGCCGTTGGCGGTACTGGTGCTCTGAAAATCGGTGCCGATTTCCTCAAGCAACTGCTGCCGAACGCCGTTGTGGCAATCAGCGATCCGAGCTGGGAAAACCACCGCGCGCTGTTCGAAACCGCCGGTTTCCCGGTACAGAACTACCGTTACTACGACGCCGCGACCCACGACGTGAATCGTACCGGCATGCTGGAAGACCTGAACGCGCTGCCAAACGGCTCGATCATTGTGCTGCACGCCTGCTGCCACAACCCGACTGGCGTGGACCTGAGCCCGGCCGACTGGAAAAACGTCCTGGAAGTCGTTAAAGCCAAAGGCCACGTACCATTCCTCGACATGGCGTATCAAGGTTTCGGCGATGGCATCGACGAAGACGCCGCTGCCGTGCGTCTGTTCGCCGAGTCGGGCCTGACCTTCTTCGCTTCCAGCTCGTTCTCCAAATCGTTCTCGCTGTACGGTGAGCGCGTGGGTGCCCTGTCGATCGTCAGCGAATCGAAAGAAGAAAGCGCGCGCGTGCTGTCGCAAGTCAAACGCGTGATCCGCACCAACTACTCCAACCCACCGACCCACGGCGCCAGCGTTGTTGCTGCCGTACTGAACAGCCCGGAACTGCGCGCCCAGTGGGAAGCCGAACTGGCCGAGATGCGCCTGCGCATTCGTGGCATGCGCACCCAGATGGTCGATCTGCTGGCACAAAAAGCGCCTCAGCGCGATTTCAGCTTCGTCGGTCGTCAGTGCGGCATGTTCTCGTACTCCGGCTTGAGCGTTGAGCAGGTTCACCGCTTGCGCAACGAGTTCGGCATCTACGCCCTGGACACCGGCCGCATCTGTGTGGCCGCGCTGAACCAGAGCAACATCAAGGCCGTTACGGATGCCATCGTTCAGGTGATCTGAATCGCGTCGTGATACGAAAAACGGGAAGCCATGGGGCTTCCCGTTTTTTATTTGTCGCAGATAAATCTCAAAGCACGGGCTCAGCCCTCTAAACTCCACACAATCCAAAATGTGGGAGCGAGCCTGCTCGCGATAGCGATGTACCAGTCACCACTGATGGTGAATGTGCTGTTGCCATCGCGAGCAGGCTCGCTCCTACAGGTTTTGTGTACACCCTGGAATTCCTGCGAGAACCCACATGAAAAACGATGACCTTCGCGCCGACCGCGATGACCTGGATGACCTGGATCACTTCATCCCCCGCCCCCCGACAAAGCGCGGCAACAACCTGGTGATGCAAGTGGCCGCCGGTGTGTTTCTCGGCGGCTTGGCCCTGTGGCTGGTGCAAATGGGGGCCACGGCGCTCTACGCCAAACTGATGCTTGGCACGATTACCTTCGGCGGTTAAGCCAGTTCGGTCGCACGCTGGCTGGCAGCGTCGTCGTAGGCGACATACAGCGATTCCGCGACCTGGCTCTTGATCGCTTTAGTGCTTTCCAGCCCCAGGACAAAACCTTCGGCCTTGCCGCCAGCGCGGTTCAATGCTTCAGCGGTGCCGGCCTGAGTGATGGCGTCGAACAACTTTTCGGCGTGGGGGCCGACACCTTTGGGCAGGCTGATCTGAGCGATGCTCATGGGTGCACCCCGTGGTGTCGAGGTGTGAGGGTCAAATGATTCATGGCGCGTACCTTTTCGGCGAATGGCCGGCAGCGCGTGTCACCACTTCCGGGCGGCCATGGTAGACCTCTGGGGCGATCCTGGTAACCGCCAATCGCCGCTAAACCACCGCCCGTCCTGATGATTCGCTCCAATTGTCATTCAATGCTTGACTTCTCTTTTTGAATCAGTAAGATACGCGCCATTCCGCGATAGCTCAGTTGGTAGAGCAAGTGACTGTTAATCACTGGGTCCCTGGTTCGAGTCCAGGTCGTGGAGCCAGACAAGGTTCCAGAGAAGGCTAATAAAGTCTCTGAAACCCCCGAAAAACCCGCCTTCTGGCGGGTTTTTTCGTTTTGGCGTTCCGTCGGATTCCGGTGGGTACCAGCCGTTTTAAGGGTAGAGTTAGGGATAAAGGTCAGTTCGATAAAAGGGAGTACCCTTATGTCGCGCACTACTGCTCCACTCTCCGACTCCGCTTGCCGTTCGGCCAAGCCCACAGACCGCGCCTACAAGCTTTTCGACGGGGATGGCCTTTACCTTCTAGTCCAACCCAATGGCCGTAAAGGCTGGCGGCTCCGTTACGTCAAACCTGACGGACGGGAAGGACTGACCTCATTCGGCAACTACCCCATCGTTGGCCTCGCCGATGCGCGCCGCAAACGCTTGCAGGTCAAGCGAATGCTGGCGGATGGCATTGACCCCATAGGAGCCAAGAACCAAGCCAAGACGGACGCTCTGATCAAAGGCCGCACCTTTGAAAGCGTTGCCCTCGGCTGGCACACGGAAATGTCAGCCAAGTGGGCACCGGACTATTCCAAGACAGTGATGAGTCGCCTCAAAACTCACCTCTTCCCGCTGATCGGCGCCCGCGCCATTGTCGACCTCGATACCCACGATCTTATGCGGCCCCTGGAAGCGATTAAGAAGCGCGGAACGATAGACATTGCTTTAAGGGTACAAAACTACCTGCAGAGCATCATGCGCGAGGCAAAGCGCCTCCGGCTTATCACCGTAAACCCTGCTTACGACCTCGTTGGCTCGATCAAAGCCTCGCGGGTCGTTCACCGCCCCGCCTTATCCTTATCGCGCTTGCCGGAATTGCAGGAACGGATCGACACCTATAAAGGCCGTGCACTTACCCGGCTGACGGTCTTGCTGTCGCTGCACGTGTTTGTACGATCCAGCGAGCTGCGCTTCGCCCGCTGGAGCGAGTTCGACCTCAAACGTGGCGTCTGGGAAATACCGGACACGCGACCAGCGTTGGAAGGCGTACCCTTTTCCACAAGGGGTACGAAGATGGCAGGGGATATCCATCTTGTACCCTTATCGCCGCAAGCGATCGCCCTGCTCGAGCAGATCAACGCAATCACAGGCAAATTTGACTTGGTGTTCGCAGGCGATACCAAGTCTTGGAAACCAATGTCCGAAAACACGGTGAACAGCGCGCTTCGGAAGATGGGGTACGACACCAAATCCGAGATCTGTGGGCATGGGTTTCGTTCGATGGCCTGCAGCGCACTGATCGAGTCAGGTTTGTGGACGGACACAGCCATCGAGCGGCAGATGAGCCACAAGGAACGCAACAACGTCCGAGCGGCCTACATCCACAAGGCTGAGTTCATTGAGGAGCGCAGACTGATCATGAACTGGTGGAGTCGCTACCTTGAGGCTAATCAGCAGAAGCATGTCAGCCCACGCGAATTCGCCAATCAGACGGGTGCGAATGTCACTCGACTAAAAGCAAAACGTGGCGCAATTGAGTAAGCGCTCGGTTCTCATATCTCAGTGATCCGCTTGTCCACGCGGGTCCATCCAAGCAGGGCTGCAAAGCCGCCCTGCTTGGATGGACCTCACTTAAAAAATCTAAAGCCCACGCAATTATCTGTGGAAAACCACGGTTTTCCATTAGTGGATAATTTCATCCACAGCCGCAGAACTCCCAAAAACCCGAGCCTTGACCCAAATTCTCCACAGGCGTAGAAAAGATCGGGCAAAGCGCTGTCATTGACAGCAACCCAGGTAGCCCGAACCTTTAAGGCTACGCCACACCGTGGTGGTTCTCCCCCAAGTGCGATTAGCGTCCGGCGGCTCGCACGGTCACAGCGATGTGATGGATGCCTACTTTTACCAGTGTGCCCACTGCGGCAACTCATCCCCTTTCATCGCTGCCCTGCAGCAACCTATCCGCTTGGCCATTTCATTGCGCCAACCTGCGCCCGTCTCTTTCTCCCGGAAAGAGACGGGCGCTCCTACCGCTGCTGCAGCCCACCTCGTACAAGGCATTGCGGCAATTCCCCTCGTGACAATCGGCGTGACAAACACCGAAGTCACCAGCAACAGCGATGCCGATGATGGTGCCGCAGCCCACGGAATGGACTGCACCTGACTGACAGTCAGGCACGCCCCGGTCATCGCATCGCTGCCTTCACCCGACTCAGGATCTCGCGGCGCTGGTCTCGTCAGCCAGCGCAGCCTCCACCCGCCCACTTCCTCGGAAGTGCTCAGGGGGTCAGATCATGAGATGCCCAAGCTCCCGGTCGTAAAGAGCCGCCAGTCCCGTGTTAGTGGGCAACCCTCACAGGTCGCAGGGGCCTTGATCCCTGATAACACTCAACATCCTTGGCGGGATGACGTGGGGAAAGTTTTAAAAGTTTTGACTTCGAGAGGAGTTTGATCATGGCATTGAGAGGCAGACGGGCTGGGCGGAATTTTGGCTATGGTCGGCAAATGAGTTATGCCGGACCGCAGGCGTTGCGCGATCTATTTGGCGGCGGGCATTACGGCACGGTCAAGGCGCACAGTGATCCTTGGCAGGCGCTTGTACGCAGGTGTCGGTCGGAGGATGGACCAGCGTTTAACGATGCGCGGATCGAACAGCACGAACGATGTCTTAATTATCTCCTGGATAGTCTCAAAGACTAGCTGAATGCCAGAGTGACGGCGGTGGTGCGCCCCATCCCGATGGAGCGGCTGAGCATAAGTCTAATCCAGCTGTGCGGCTGGATAGGCATGATCCGTATCTAACGTTTTGGCCAAATCGGTCAGACACATTGAGCGGCCAGACCATAGCTGGGTACACAAGCCAGAGATATCCTCGTGTCTCAATGACTCTAATAACAATTATAGGATGTAGGGATGCGCGATTATCATACCGCCGCAAGCCAGTTCAATTACCTGCAAACCGCCGCGCAAGAACTGCACGGTAGTCTGGACGGCCTTAACGCCTGCGTGGAGTGCTGTGACCGACATGCTGCTGGCCAGGATATAGCCTTGTACTGCGAAGCGCAGGACGGCAGCGCCTCGCAGTATACCTTCCGCGAACTACAGGATCAGGCCGCCCGATTTGGCAATTTCCTCCGTGAGCAGGGCGTCCGGCCGGGTGACCGAGTCGCTGGGCTTTTGCCACGAACTGTCGAGCTCCTGATCACTATCCTCGGAACTTGGAGGGTAGGGGCAGTCTACCAACCGCTGTTCACCGCGTTCGGGCCTAAGGCGATTGAGCAGCGCTTGGACTGCTCTGGCGCACGATGGGTTGTCACAGATGCGCGCAATCGGCCCAAACTAGACGACGTCACCGGCTGTCCGACTGTGGTCACTGTTGGCGCCGATCCACTGGGCATCGGCGATTATGATTTTTGGAGTACCCTGCAGCGCCAGAGCAACGACTGTGAGCCGTTGCTTCAGGACGGCGAAGCCCCGTTCCTGCTCATGTGCACTTCCGGCACCACTGGGCCAGCCAAGCCACTGGAAGTACCATTGCGGGCCATTTTGGCTTTCAAGGGTTACATACGTGATGCAGTAGAGCTGCGAGCGGATGATCGCTTTTGGAACCTCGCCGATCCCGGCTGGGCATATGGCCTTTATTACGCGGTCACCGCGCCACTGGCTTTGGGTCACTCGACATTGTTTTACGATGGCCCGTTTTCGGTCGATAGCACCTGTTTGGTAATCAACAAATATGCAATCACTAACCTCGCCGGCTCGCCGACGGCCTTCAGGTTACTTATCTCCACGGGTATGCAATTCGCCGATAGCATCCGAGGTCGATTACGCGTGGTTAGCAGCGCCGGAGAGCCTCTCAATCCCCAAGTCATCCACTGGTTTGCTGAGCACTTAGGCGTAGTCATCCACGACCACTATGGCCAGACCGAGCTAGGCATGGTGCTTAGCAACCATCACGGCCTGAGCCACCCTGTGCTTGAAGGCTCTGCTGGCTATGCCATCCCTGGCCATCGAATCGTAGTGCTTGATGACCGGCAGCAGGAGTTACCACCAGGCCAGCCTGGTGCGTTGGCAATTGATCGCGAGCAATCGCCGCAGTGCTGGTTCGGTGGTTATTTCGGCATGCCAACCAAGGCCTTCGTGGGGCGTTACTACTTGAGCGGCGATACAGCAGAACTCAACGACGATGGCAGCATTAGCTTCGTAGGCCGTAATGACGACGTAATTACTACCTCCGGCTACCGGGTAGGGCCGTTTGACGTTGAAAGCGCGCTGGTGGAGCATCCTGCCGTGATTGAGGCAGCCGTAATCGGAAAACCCGACCCGCAGCGTACAGAGTTGATTAAGGCCTTCGTGGTACTAAACAAGCAATATCTACCAAGCCCGGAACTAGCCGAAACATTGCGGTTACATGTCCGCCAGCGCCTCGCGGCTCATGCCTACCCCCGGGAAATCGAGTTCGTCAATGAATTGCCGAAAACACCTAGCGGCAAGCTGCAACGTTTCATCCTACGCAACCAGGAGATTGCTAAGCAGCAAGTTTGATGCTTAAGAGTCGGGAACGCACGAAAGTTCTAAATTAACTATGCGACGACTTTGATGACTCATCATTTATGTATTTGATGATCTTGAAGCAATCTTTGGATGCTTGTGGGAGCATGACGCCTTAATGCACTACGCATACAGACAGTAGTTTACTAAGTCCGAGTTGCGCTGTGCAGAGAATGCCAAATTTTCATGCTGTAGACTGCCAACTCGGAGGCTCTTCTCACGAAGTGGCCTGATACCGAAATCCCCACTGGATGTGCACTTCATAAATACAACAATACTGAAGGATACATAATATGCAGACAGTTAACGTGTACGCGCTCGCCAGCAATTCAAAGTTCAACCGATTTCACCGTCTCATACTTTTTTGGTGCATGCTAATTCTTGTGATCGATGGTTACGATCTCGCCATCGTTGGTGCGGCCCTTCCCGCTATTATGCAAGATATGCAGATTGCCCCCACTAGCGCAGGAATCATGGCGGGTTCCGCCCTATTCGGCACGATGCTTGGAGCGATCTTCCTTGGAACACTTGCCGACCGTATCGGCCGTCCGAAAATGGTTGCTATGTGCGTCGCACTGTTCAGCCTTTTCACAGCCGGTGCGGGTTTCACTAACGACCCTGTCAGTTTCAGCATCATGCGCTTCATCGCCGGCTTGGGTATTGGCGGCGTATTGCCTGTGTGCACCGCTCAAATGAGTGAGTTTGCCCCTTTGAAACTCCGTACTCGCCTGGTCACTCTGGTATTTGCTGGCTACTCGGTAGGCGGCATTTTAGTTGCCATTACGTCCAAGCAGTTAATTGAGAGCCATGGTTGGCAGTGGGTGTTCTACGTTGCCGCACTACCGGTTCTGCTGATCCCCTTCATCCTGAAAACCATGCCTGATTCCATCGGGTACATGCTGAAGGAAGGTCGTCAGGATGAGCTGCGCAAGGTTGCGCTGCGTATTGAGCCAACATTGAATATCACCAGCCAAACTGAGATGACCGGCAACCTAGCGATTTTGGCTGAGCTGGACGCCCCAGTACGCAATCTATTCAAGGATGGTCGTGGCTTCAGCACGGTGATGATTTGGACAGCGTTCATGACCGGTCTGTTCATGGTTTACGCGCTCAACTCCTGGTTAACCAAACTCATGGCGATGGCTGGCTTCAGCCTGGGCTCAGCACTCAATTTCGTTATCGTATTCAACCTCGGTGCGATCGCTGGAGGACTAGGTGGTGGTTGGCTGGCCGATAAGCTCAACATCAAATACGTTCTGGTAAGCTTCTACATTGTCGGAGCCATTGCTCTGACCCTCATGGGCTATACACGCGACGTATCTCTGTTGTACGCAGTCGTCTTCGTTGTTGGGGCATCCACACTGGGTACGCAGCTGCTGGCCTATGCCTATGCAGGTGACTTCTACCCCTCCACGATACGCTCGGCGGGTGTCGGGTTTGCGTCAGGTGTGGGACGCATCGGGGCGATCGTTGCGCCAGTGCTGATCGGCTGGCTGGTGTCAATGAACCTGCCACTTGAGCACAACTTCATGGCCATCGGCCTGGCCGGCTTGATAGGCGCAGTGGCGGTGACATTGATCAACCAGTCTTGTGCGGATTCCACTCGAGCAAAGAAATCTCTGGCGTTCTCAGCTGAGTGAAGCCTGGATGACTCCACTCGATTTTACTTGAAGAGCGATTGCTGCTTCCGCCTCGCCTCCGTCCTGGTGAACCGTGGCTTGGGCGAAGGCGATACTGTCTCCGCCCTCTACAAGCGGCAAGTTGCCACGTATAAGGGGCTCGTGCGGCAGCCTTCGAAGGCTTAATGGTTGCTGACTCCGAAACTATGCAGCCAGTACCAAAAGATGGCCAAACAACGGGTGAGCTGCTGCTCAAGGGCAACACCGTAATGATGGGTTATCTGAAAAATGTTGTAAGCGACTCAAGGGGAAGTTTGCCTTGATAAAAATCCCCCAGTCCATCTGGAGTCAGAAAACTGGATTGCACCAGTAGATGAAATGGAGGGCATTCCCATTGCGCATATTCAGTTGATGCATTCGCGTGAGTGAGCTCTGCATTGGATTCGTGTGTGTTGCGTTGGCTTGGAAGATTTACTTGTTGCTTCTGTTACTTACAAAAATAAAAAATCGGAGCGTTATAAGTGAGCATAAAAAAAATTTCGGCAACTTTAGTGTTTGGCAGCATTGCCCTAAGTGGCCATGCGTTTGCTGACTTCCTAAGTGATAGCAAAGCTACCTTGGGAATGAGGAACTTCTACTTCAATAACGACAACCGTGATGGCACCGCTGCCCCTTCGAAAACCGAAGAGTGGGCGCAGGGTTTCATGT